>WFTS01000104.1 GCA_015485385.1 Kordiimonadales bacterium
GATGATAGCAGTTATGAAGCCTATGTTTCACAGCAAAATCTTTTGCCCGATACATCTGATGAACCAATCAATCACCCAGAGGTGCCTGAATTATTCGGTGATTTGGAAGATGGCCAATATCGGCTGACATCTTTTCCCAAGCACTAAATTATAGGCTTTTAAACGGTCGGATCTCTGACACAAAAAAAGTGGCACAAAAAAGTGACACAAAAAAAAGCGGCGCAAACGGCCGCTTTTATTCATTCATGTGAAAAGATGTTAGGCATCTGAAAAGATGTTAGGCATCTGAAAAGATGTTAGGCTACAAAAATAGCCAACAGCAGCATAACGACAACGACAGCAGCGGTCGCTTTGATCGAAATGTTGATAAACCCTGCGTAGGTTTGCTTCTGGTCTTCAATATCCATGGAACGGCTCCTGCATCATTATTAATTAGAAAACATGCCATTTCTATAGCGCACGCTTTTGTTTAGGCCAAGCATTCTTTCATCATCATGGGGTCAATATTACCGCCACTTATGATGCAAACGCTCACTTTATCTTTGCTGTCTATCTTACCGGCGAGAATAGCAGCAAGTGAAACAACACCGCCTGGCTCACCAACTTGCTTGAGGGTGTTCAGGGCATATTCAACGCCTGTGCGCGCTTCATCATCACTTACTGTCAGGCCCTTGATGCCAAGCCCTTTCAGGATTGGAAAGGTCAGGCTGCCTGCGCTCGGCGTTAGCAGAGCATCACAGATAGAGCGTGCTCCAAAATCCACATCTTGGATTTCACCAATTTCAAGTGATCGTTTCACATCATCGAAATCGTCTGGTTCCACAACATAGCCCTGCATTTGGGGGAATGCGTCATAAAGCGCGGTAAAGGCCCCAGAGGCCAAACCGCCACCACCACAATTTAAAAGCACCTGATCCGCCGAAAGTCCAAGGGCTTTAAGGTCATGGGCTATCTCCAACCCGATTGTACCCTGCCCCGCCATGATTTGACTGTCATTATAAGGCGGCACCAAGATGACGCCGCTGTCACCTGCCACATGCGCCGCCACGTCTTCTCGCACTTCGGTGTAGCGATTATAAAACACCACCTCTGCGCCGTAATTTCGAGTGCCTTCAACCTTTAAGGTGGGCGCATCTTCGGGCATGACAATTGTGGCTTTGATCCCCAGAATTTTCGCCGCAAGCGCTATCCCTTGTGCATGATTACCGCTTGAAAAGGCCAGAACACCGGCTTTTTTCTCTGCCTCTGAAAATTGGCTCAATCGGTTATATGCCCCGCGAAATTTAAAGGCTCCTGCATGTTGCAAATTTTCAGCCTTCACAAAGACCCGGCCACCAACACGTTCGTTCAAAAGCGGGCTTTCGATTAAAGGTGTCCGAACTGCCGTTCCTTCAAGCCGCGCTGCTGCTTGCCTGATATCAGAGACTGAAATTGCATAGCCCATTCATATGACCCTTATTTTTTGCGTGTGATTTTACTGTCTGTACCCTTAGACTTTCGGCGCTGCCACCAGCGTCCAATCCTGATTTCCTGATTGCGCCGCCAACGTCTGACAGACGGAAAATCAACCGATAAAATCAGCAAACCAAGCGGCACCATCCAATAGCCCAATATAGGCAAGAACCCAAGCACACCACCAATAACACACAGCCCGCCAACAATAATCCGCCCAAGACGGGATGCGGGCATGATTTTATTGACAGTTTTACGCATGTTCGCCCTTGCTCATTTTAATATTTGGACTTAGCCCCCGAAATTATATCGCAATCGGGCGCCAATTGTTCGAGGTCTGCTTACACCAAAATACCCATGCGGGATAGGGCCTTCGCCCTCAAGTGTTCCGTCAAAATATATCTTATCAAACAGGTTTTCGACATAAGCCGTGACCGACCAACCTGCATCCGTATTTTCATAACCAATTCTAAGGGCCACATCTGACCAACCGGGATTTTTAGCCTCTGTGATATTGTCTAATCCGCCAAAGGTTGATGTTTGCGCCCGGAAATCAAGCGACGCATTCAGCTCGGATATGGTCGAAAGCATACGGCGATATGTCAAAGCCCCCGCGACAATCCATTGGGGTGTGCCGGGTAAGATATTCCCGTCACTGCCTTGTGCTATTGCATCGGCACCGCTTACCTTATTTTGATTAAAAGACCCGGCCAGATAAATATCAAAGGCCTCGGATAAGACCGCCCGCACGGATGTTTCTGCACCCCAAGCGCTCACACGGCCAACATTGGCTACACGATCACCATTTTCAAAGAAGCTAAGCTGTAAGTCTTTGTAATTATAGCTATAAAGCGTCATATCCAGCTTCAGCCTATTATCAAGCAAGCTGCCTTTTGCACCAATTTCATAGGACCATACTGTCTCAGGATTGAACGCATTTGGCACACCCTCTGTGACAAGGAGAGCGTCATCCACGCTTTCGGTTGGATCTTCAATAGCAAAACTGCCAAAGCCGCCGGACTTATAGCCCTTGGTCACGCTTGCATAAAGCGACCAATCGTCAGTTGGCATATAGCGCACAACAAAGCGCGGCGTGAACGCATCCCATGACCGTTTCGCCCGGTCAAAGCCATCCGTTGTAACCCCGAAGATAAAGAATGGCCCAAGGTCGCTATCAACATCTAAAATGCTGATTGCAAAGTCTTTTTCATCCTTGCTGTAGCGCAGACCCATTCCAAATTCTAAGGTATCAGACGCTTGATAGGTAAGGTCAATATACGCCCCCCAGCCTTTATAATCACCACGCACCTGATTGCTCTCCACTAAGCCGGTGGATGTAGGCGAAAACTCAGGATATTCAAAATATTCGAACAATTCAGAACAGGACGAATAATAGTAAGCATTACACATCACCTCTTCGTCGGCCCGTTGATCAAAATCTGCGCTGATATTTTCTTCATAGTATGAAACGCCAGCATACCAGCTTAAAGGGCCCTCTGATTGGCTAACTAGCCGCAGTTCCTGTTCAAAATAATCCCCAGCTTGATCTTGGGCATAATCATTTGCCCCGTACGGCAAACCGTCATAATCCTCTGCATATTGAAAATTATGGTCTTTATAGCCTGTAAGCGAGGTTAGTTTTGCAAAGCCAAAATCCCAGTTAAATTCCGCTGAAAGTGATAGAATTTCGCCATTATCCCGGTTGCCAAGAGATGCGTTGCTGTCAATATCTCGCAGACCACCACGCAGTTTGGCACCGTCTATAGTCTCCAGAACAAAGTTCAATTGCTCTGTGCCTTCAATCGCACGGTACACGGTTCCACTTTGTTTGCGGTCTTCGTATTCCAGCATCAAGGTGGCGTCCCACTTGTCCGCCTGAAAGCCAGCCGTTATCCGGAATGCATCTTTGTTATGAGCAACCAGCTTATCATCTTCAGGGCGGGCAATATTGGTGACATAGCCGTCTTCTTCACTGTGATACGCCGCGAAACGCAAAGCAAACCCGTCTGAGACTGCCATGTTATAAACGGCTTCGCCTTCAAAAATACCGCGTTCGCCCACGCCAATTTCAATGCGCCCGCTGTCCGTGTCAAAATTTGGTTTGGCTGTATAAAGGCTAATAGCGCCGCTGATAGCATTGCGCCCAAACAAAAACCCTTGCGGCCCGCGTAGCACCTCGGCGCGCTCCATATCAAACATTGAGGAAACGACAACACCGTTGCGCCCCTGATAGAGACCATTTTTAAAAAAGCCGGCTGATGGATCACCACCAACGCCAAAGTCATTGGTAGAGATGCCGCGAATATTGATAAAATCAATAAAACTGTCTTTGCTATTCCCTGCAAAGCTGGGAGAAAACCTCACCAAATCCTTCACATCATCAAGATTGGTATGCTTAACAAAATCCGCGTCAAAAGCCGACATGGCGACAGGAACATCTTGAACAGATTGCTGCCGCTTCTGTGCTGAAACTATAATTTCATCCAGCACGTAAGCCTCTGCACTATCGCTAGCGATTGCATATGAAATGTTGGCCGGAACGAATGCAAAAAGAGACACTCCCAGATATAACCGTCGTTTATATGCCCGTTTTACTCTCACTATACTCTGCCCTTGCCTGCTAGGTTCCCGTGCCAGATCGCCTGCTTTTATGTGATAATTCTTACACATTAACAGGCATATCCACTACGAGTCGCCCGAGTCGAAATAAACATTATTCTTCCAGTATATTAGCCGCCCTCAAAATCGAGAGGGTTGGCTCAAGATACTCCCGGTATTCTTGCCAACGCCCAACTGAGCGCCGATGCGCCGTCTCACGGACCTGCACTGCGCTTGCCGTTGTCACAGCGGTGTCTTGCCTATGAAACTCAAGGCATGCCTCTTGCCATTCAAGCCCAAGAAAATCAATAATTTTTCGTGCACTGGCTTCTAAATCGACGACGGTTTTTTCATAGGAAACATCCAACATAAATTTTCCCAGTAAAGTGCGCCAATGCTGCATCAAATGCCGATAGCGAACATGGTGCCGTGCCAGCTCTTTTTGGTCATACGAATGGAAGTACGCATCTGCGAAAAGCTGTTTATAACTGGAAAAGCAGCTATCTGCGGCACCTCGTACCAAATGTATGATGTGAGCGTTTGGGAAAGCCGCCATAATTAAGGGCGCATAAAGATAATTCACGGGCAACTTATCAACAAAATACTTGGATGTCGGCCGCAGGCTTCGGGTTGTCTTTAGATAAAGTGCTGCAAGTTCTTTTGGGTCAATGTCGCGCGCAGCAGCGGTGATTGTCTGTGCAGTCATAGGCTTGGGCGAACTGATACCAAGCAAACGCTTGATCGCCATTCCAAATTGCTGCAATTCACCTGCGCTTGAGACATCGCTATGCGCCGTTATGATGCGTTCAACCAGTGTTGTCCCGGTGCGCGGTTGGCCAACAATAAAGATCGGGGAAGCATCAGGATGGCCTTCTTTTTGGTTCGAAAGCCAATTCGGTGTGAAGTTCTGCTCTAGAGCATTAAACATGGCAATCTCAGCCGTTTCATCAAAGGATATTTCTTTGCGCCGGGCAATTGCCCCCGCCTGATATGCCTGAAATGCCCCTGCCCAATCTGCCAAGTCTTCACGCTCTTTACCGATAGCATACTGGAAAAAGGGAATCTGATGACTACCGCTTGGCTCTGCATCCGCCAATGTTTGCATAACTTTGATGTGCCGATCGTCAACTGCCGTTTGTACCCGCGACAACAGCCAATGCGCTTGTGCCGCATTTGGTCTCTGAGCAATAACTGTCTCAAGTGCAGCCTTGGCTTCGGTCAATTTACCCAAAAATATCAAGCTTTTAGCACGACTAAGCTGGAAGCCCGCCGCCTTTGAGCCTTCACAAGCCCTCTCATACCAATCAAGGGCCGCTTTTTGATCCCCAAGCAGGCTATGGACTGTGCCAACAACATCTTGGACCAGTGGGTCTGAAGGCTTTAGCGCTACCGCTTTGGCTAAGGCAGACGCACCATTGCTATATTGCCCTAGAATAACGAATGTGCGTGCCAATTGCGCCCAAGCAGCCGTGTGTGTTTCGTCAATAGCGACCACAGATTTGAACGCGCGCTTGGCTGTCGGCCAATCTCTAGCCTCTATAGCGATCAAACCCACAAGAAAGTGCGCTTCTTTGACTTTGGGACGATATTTCAGCACCAGAGCACAGCAAGCCCCGGCATCTTTTAGCTTCCCAGCGTTAAGAGAGGCATAGCCCTGCCTTAAAAACTTGGTGGCATCCCCATCAGAAAAACTACGCGGTGATTGGGCAGGCATAGGATGACGGCCTTTAGCTGTGTGCGCGCCGCCAGCCATGCTTTAGTCTTTCACGCAATCAAGCAGGTGCGCATACGCCATTCCCGCCGCAAGTATAGGCTGCCGAAAGAGCCTGCCGCCAGGAAAAGCTGAGTGTTTCACACCCGCGATTATATCATAGCGACTACGATCCCCTATAATCGCCTCGGCGATCAATCGAGCAGACATATGGCTGGCTGCTACGCCGTGTCCAGCATAGGCTTGTGCAAAATACGCTTTATCATTGATCATGCCCAGCTGCGGTAACCGGTTCATGCCAACGCCTATATAGCCGCCCCATGCATAATCAATTTTAACATCTTCTAGCTGCGGAAATGTTTTTAACAAGTTGGGGCGTATAGCTTTTTTAATATCGTATGGATGCACGCCACTATAGGTGGCTAAGCCGCCGTATAAAAGGCGCTTGTCTGGAGACATCCGGAAATAATCCAGCACTCGTCGCTGATCGCAAACAGCATAATTTTCCGGCATAATTTCATCTGCGAGTTCGCTATCCAAAGGCTCAGTTGCGATTATATAACTGCCAACAGGAAGCATGCGCGCCGCAAGCTTGGGGACCAAATGCCCCAGATAAGCATTTCCTGCCAAGACCACTGTTTTTGCATCTACTTTGCCGTGACCAGTGTCCAATATGGCTCCAGCATCATTATATGTGATAGACTGTACGCGCGCATCTTCACAGACATGGACACCCAAATTTTCTGCGGCGCGGGCTTCGGCGCGGACCAAATTTAAAGGGTTACAATGCCCCCAGCCCATATTGACCAACCCGCCGATATAACGGTCAGACCCAACGATTGATTTAGCCTGATCTTTACCGACAAAACGTTGTTCAGCCTCATAGCCGCGTGCCTCCATCATAATCTTGGCATGCTTGAGGGCATCAAGTTCACTTTGTTTCATCGCCGCATCGAAATAACCCCAAGTGAGGTCGCACTCGATCTGATATTCCTCTACTGTGTCCTTAATAATCTCCACACACTCGATGCCCATATCCCATACGGTTTGGGCTTTGGCTTCACCAAATATGTCGATATATTTATTATATTCAGACATTTCAGGCCCGTATCCGCCCAGAATTTGGCCACCATTTCTACCACTGGCGCCCCAACCGATTTGGTTCTGTTCTAACAGGATAACGCTTATGCCGCGCTTCGCCAGTTCCAGCGCAGTCGCAACGCCCGTAAAGCCGCCGCCAACAACGCACACATCAGCCGTTTCATGGCCCTCCAGTCTGCTGAAAGGTTCAGGATCATTCATTGTCGCCGTATAATAAGATTGCGGCATACGGTCGGTATGAGCTCTATCTCTAATGCGCACGGACACCCCCAAAGTGTGTATTTTCTGGCTAGAAGCAAAGCGCCTGCACAATAGCATCAGCGCTTGCTAACCAGTTTAATCGTTAAAGTTCATTTGAATTTAAAGCAGCTTACATGCCAGCAAGCAGGAGATATTTCATTTCCAGATAATCATCAATACCATATTTTGAACCTTCACGCCCTAAGCCAGACTGCTTAACACCGCCAAAGGGGGCAACCTCGGTTGATAATATCCCGGTATTTACCGCAACCATGCCATACTCAAGCGCTTCAGCCACACGCCAAACACGCGCCATATCCCTCGCATAAAAATACGAAGCTAGGCCAAATTCAGTGTCATTGGCTTGAGCTACGACATCATCTTCGTCTTCAAACTTAAAGACCGGGGCAAGCGGGCCAAAGGTTTCTTCACGCGCAACTTTCATATCGCGGGTAACACCCCGCAAAATGGTTGGTTCAAAATAACTTCCGCCCAATGCGTGACGCTTACCGCCTTCAATGATTGTCGCCCCTTTCGAGACTGCGTCTTCAATATGTTCTTCAACCTTTTCAATGGCTTCTACATTGATCAGCGGGCCCTGTACAACACCCTCATCAGCACCGTTACCGACTTTCATGGCATGAACAGCAGACGTATATTTTTCAAGAAATTCTTCATAGACACCCGCTTGCACATAAAGCCTGTTGGCACACACACAGGTTTGACCAGAATTGCGGTATTTAGAGGCTATGGCCCCTTCGATAGCGGCATCAATATCAGCATCATTAAAGACAATGAAAGGTGCGTTACCGCCCAGCTCTAGGGATAATTTCTTGATGTCATCGGCACATTGGCGCATCAAAATACGCCCCACTTCGGTTGATCCTGTGAAGGTAAGCTTACGCACGATTTGGTTTGCACAAAGTTCGCCGCCAATCGCACGGGAGTTTTTACCAACCACCACGCTTAATATTCCTTTAGGCAAACCGGCTTGTTCGCCGAGTGCAGCCAAAGCCAGCGCAGACAAGGGCGTTTCCCCGGCAGGTTTTACAACAACAGCGCAGCCAACGGCCAGTGCAGGAGCAACTTTTCGTGTAATCATCGCGTTGGGGAAATTCCACGGTGTGATCGCCGCCACCACACCGATTGGCTGCTTCATCACAAGGATGCGCTTATCGGCCTGATGTTGCGGAATAAGGTCACCGTAAACCCGCTTGCCTTCTTCTGCAAACCATTCGATAAAACTGGCACCATAGGCGATCTCACCGCGCGCCTCAGCCAGCGGTTTGCCCATTTCGGCAGTTAATATTTGCGCTAAATCTTCTTGGTTTGCCATGATAAGATCAAACCAGCGTTTTAAAATTGCTGCCCGTTCTTTTGCCGTGCGGGTGCGCCATTCTTTCTGAGCGATCTCTGCCGCTTCAATGGCCGTGCGCGTTTCTGTCACCCCCAAATCGGGTAAAGTAGCAACAATATCGCCATTTGCCGGGTTGGTGACACTGAAAGTCGCTTCGCCGCCCACCCATGCGCCGCCAATGAAAGCCTTGTCTCTTAAAAGATCTTTATTTTGCAATATCACTTCACGTCTCCGATTACAGATTATCATGCCATAAATCGCAGAAATCCTCTGCTAATACAATTAGCTTATGCTCTATTTCTTTGCTAACGCCTTGAATTAAATGTGATCAGGCGTATTTTGTGCCGTCCAGCGCAGTAAAGTTTGCGAGTTATACCCTTCATACTTGATAAACCATACGCGATAATCCGACGATAGAAACGATAGCAACAGGGAAACAAGCCTCAGTGGCAGCAGAAAACAGCATATTTCGCAGGAACAAAATCACCATGTTTCAGCTGTTTAAATACAGTGTCTATCTGTTGATTTTCATTAATGTGATACAGTTTCTACGAGACGATTTTCTGGCCTCGGAGCATATGTTTCGCCGTGGCATCCAGTGGGGGCAAATCACAGACGCTTATGCCACCAGCATTGATTCTATGGCTTGGCTAATCCTTCTGTTGATGTTCGAGCTTGAAACATATGTGATACCGACTGAAAAAATCGGGGTTAAAGTGCGTTGGCTTATCACGGCGGTCAGCGCGGTGTGCTTTCTATTTATCCTAAGTGCGTTTTTCGGCTATATTGATAAATATATTTCCCTTGGCGGTTATCTACCTGCCGCATATGAAAACGCCTGTTCTGCCGTTGGGGCAGTTCAATCTTATGCAGTTGATCTTGACGAATATTTCGCATTAACCACAAAGACATGCGCGGATGTCTTAGGGACTGCTTTTTTAGTCCACACCGAAGCCAGCATACTTGCAACAAGTGATATAGTTGTACGCATGAAAGCTCTTGCTCTCACCGACATTATCAATGCAGGCACATGGATCATCATTGTTATCGTGCTTGAAATTGATGTGGTGCTACAAACCCGAGGCGCGCTGAATAAAAGGCTCTACCAGATCAATATGCTAATCAAGGCCGGGCTATATTTAATTCTGTTCGCTGCTGCCGTTTATTGGGGTTATTTATCTGCGCTCCTTGATTTTTGGGATGCGCTTTTGTGGATCATTGCTTTCTTCTTCATTGAATTAAACTTATTTCAGTGGAACGAAGAAACCCGTAATATAAACCAAACTTTAAACGATAAAGCCAATCAGACAGCAGAAAGCCGCGCGCCGTGAAACCAATAGTCGCCCTGATATGTGATACCAGCCAACAAGGCCCACATATGTATCATCAAGCGGGGGATAAATATGTGCGCGCTTTGATAGACTGTGCAGATGTAACTCCGGTTTTACTGCCGTCTGTAACGCCCTCAATAGATATTGCTGAGATCACCGCATTTGCAGACGGTATCCTATTTCCCGGTGGCTACAGTAATATTGAGCGACACCGCTACGGCCTGCCAGACGCCCCCGCTAGCGAACACCAAGACCCAGCCCGCGATGCTGTAACTCTTTCTCTGTTACCGGCCGCCATAGCTTCAGGCTTACCGCTTATGTGTATTTGCCGTGGGTTACAGGAATTGAATGTTGCCTTAGGCGGCACGCTTTACCCGCGCCTGCAAGACATAAAAGGCCGCATGGACCACCGCGAAGACACCAGCGACCCTATTGATATACAGTATGGCTTTGCCCACAGTGTAAGCGTAAACAAAGGTGGTATATTGGCTAATATTCTGGGTAGCGATGCAGATTTTATGGTGAACAGCGTGCACGGCCAAGGCATCAATAGACTTGCAAATGGCTTAACAATCGAAGCGACCGCAGCCGATGAAACAATTGAAGCCGTATCCGTGGAAAATGCAAAAGCTTTTGCCATCGGTCTTCAGTGGCACCCAGAATGGAAAGCGCAAGAAAACCCGCAGTCGCTAAAATTATTCGAGGCGTTTGGGGAGGCCGTCCGTGTCCACAAATCTAACCGTGTTACACAAGAAGGGCAGCCCAAAAAAAGAGTTGGCTGATAATGTCCCAATGATTGATCCAAAACGCATTCAAACGCTGGATAACTGGTTAAAAGACCAAAACATTGATGATATCGAATGTATGGTTGCAGATAATGCCGGTACCGCGCGCGGCAAATCCATGCCGCGCATCAAGTTTATCGAAGGCCTTCAGTCGCGCCTGCTTCGCATTCCGGAAACCCTGTTTGGTATGACCATCACAGGCGATTTTGCCCTCAATGACCACTTGAGCGAAACCGAACGCGATGTGTATCTAGTTCCTGATCTGGACACGATTTGCAAAACCCCTTGGCAATCACAGCCAACAGCAACAGTGATTTGTGATGTGGAATATGAAAATGGAGATCCAGTTGGTTTCTCACCGCGTCAACTGCTTCGGCGCGTTTTAAAACTCTATGAGGCTGAGGGCTGGCAGCCCATCGTGGCGCCAGAATTTGAGTTCTATCTGCTTGACCGGCAGGTTGATGTTGATTTTAAACCCGCCGCACCTGTGGGTATGTCTGGCCGCCGCGACACCGGATCATCGCCTTTTTCGATCGATAGTTTAGATGAATTTGCACCCTATTTTGATGATGTCTATGCCGCCTGCCTAGCACAGAATATCAAAGTGGATACACTGGCACATGAAGCGGGCCCCGCGCAGTTTGAATTTAATGTCGAACATGGCCCAGCTTTAAATGTCGCAGACCAAAGCTTTTTATTTAAGCGCATCCTTAGGCAAACAGCCATACGCCACAATATGTTCGCCAGCTTCATGGCCAGCCCCTACCCTGATAATTTCGGTAGTTCTATGCATGTGCACCAATCGGTAATAAGCGCACGCACCGGCGAAAATATTTTCGCAAACCCGGACGGCAGCAACAGTGATCTGTTCCTCAATCATATCGCAGGATTACAGACCTATTTGCCACAGGGCATCCCTATGGTCGCACCGTATGTTAATAGTTACCGCCGCTTTACCAGCGGGTTATCAGCACCCACCAACACACATTGGGGACGGGAAAATCGTTCAGTGGGATTGCGAATTCCAAATGGTCCTATAAAAAGCCGCCGGATTGAAAACCGGATCGCAGGATCAGACGTAAACCCTTATTTTATGATCGCCACCTCGCTTGCTTGCGGCTATTTAGGCATGAAAGAAAACCTTGAAGCCTCAGCTGAATTTACAGGCTCCGCTTATGATACACGCGACCGTGCGTTGCCTCGACATTTTTTGGACGGAATAAAAGATATGCGCAAATGCACACCTCTGAAGGACGTACTAGGAGACGCCTTTGTTGACACTTACTTGGATGCCAAAGAAATGGAATATGAGAATTATTCTAACGTGCTAAGCCCGTGGGAAACTAAATACCTGTTACTAACAGTATAGTCCTGTGACCAGCCACTTAGGTGTTGAACATCAGCAGTGCAAGGATAAAGGCTAAGGAAACTAGAGTGAAATTCTGTAGTGCAAACCTGCGAATGGCTTCAGATCTATCAACGGCCTTGGCTTTAGCAACCACCTTATGAGAATATCTTTCTGACATTTTTACTCCTACTCACTGCAACAAATGCCAAATATATATGGTGTTCCAAAGCCTCTTCTTCAAGGGCCTAATATCTGAGAATATTATTCTCCGCCTGCTGGCTGTGGCGCAAAGCCGTCAGGCCAAGGCAAGACCGTAAGCCCACTTTGTCCCTCTCCCACGGCAGCAATATAAAGCCCTTTAGGGCCGGGCAATGCTGAGGCGATAGAACTTAAAAGTGGCCCTTCATAGCGTGCAAAATACAATAGCCTCGACCCATCCGCGGACAAAGCCAATATACCTGTTTCCCGTGTCACAGGCATCATCGCCTCTGGCAGTCGCAGCAATAAAGGTTTGATCCACGGATTAGCATGCACCCAATCACTTGAAGGCGAACGCATCTTGATCAAACCTGACCAAATGACACCATTTTCGTCCCGGTCAAGCCCATCTGACATGCCCGGAAGGCCTTCGATCACGCTTTCAGACATGCCAGCTTTCGGGCCTCGCAAGAAAAAGCGCGTCAGTTTAAAACTTGGGGTTTGGCTCACTAAAAGTGATTGCTCTCGTAGCATTCCGGGGTGAAGATCATAAAGTATGCCGTCAATAAAGTTAAATCCTTCCGCTACCAGACGGGTTTTGCCGGTGGTCAGATCATGCCGCCATAACCGGCCATTGTTGGCAAGCGTAACCGCCTCGCCAACCGTGCCGCCGCCCATAGCGGCATGTCCATATGAAAAAGGCTCAGTAATATAAATACGCTGGCCGTCCTGTGATATTTCCAGATCATTGCAAAAAGCCAGAGCCCTGCCGCCAGCCGCAGTAACATGTTCGCTATCCAAACTAGTCGCCAGTTCACCAGCAAGCGTAGGCGCGCTTTTATCGGCATCAGCATACACTTTACCAACCCCCGGCGTGATCGCGGTATCAGGCACATTTAAAACAACTGGTGTTACCGTGTTTGTCGCAGTGTCAAAATAATATAGGCCTACACGTTCACCCTCAGGATATGTTTCACCATACATGTAAGA
>WFTS01000105.1 GCA_015485385.1 Kordiimonadales bacterium
ATCAAGCGCCCATCAGGAGCCACACGGTAGTCTCCGCTAACATAGGGGCGGCCTAATGTCGTACCCCCAACTTTATTGGTAAGGATACGCCCGCCAGCCTCTAGTGTGGTGAAAGCAACCAGCGTTTTTCCGGCGTCATTATAGGAATAATACAGCCCCTTGCTATCCGCCGCCCACTGCACACTGCCAAGCGCCCGGTCGAGCCCAGCTGTCACCGCACGCACATTGCCGCCGTCCATGTCCATCACCATCACGGTGGCGTTCTGATAAGCCATGCCCCTATCGGTAAAGCTTTGGAAAGCGATCATCGTACCGTCTGGCGATACGACCGGCGCTTCGTCAGGGCCAATATTATTTGTCAACTGGCTGAGGGTTCCGCTGGCAATGTCCAACTTGTAAAGTTCGCTTTCGCGAGGGTTTAATTCCCAGTTGTCGCTTCGGTTTGCACTGAAAATCAAAGCCCTGCTATCGCTGGTCCAAGCAGGGGCGCCGCTGTAGTTATACTTACCGCTGGTGATTTGGCGCGGGGTCCCGCCATCCGCTGGAACGGTAAAAATATGGCTATAGCCCGCAGGCAACATGCCAACGCCGTCAATGCGGTAGGTAGCTTTATCAACCACACGCGCATTGCCAGCCCATTTAGCGCCCTTGGGCTTGGCTGGCAATTTAAACAGCGAGGTTGGTTTGCCGGGCACGAACATATTAAAGGCAATAGTTTTACCGTCAGGGGACCAGCTAAGATTGCGCGGTGCAAACATAAGGTCCGTCACTCGCGCTGTTTCGCCTGTATCCATCCAGCGCACATAAATTTGGGTCTTGCCTTCAATGGTAGACACATATGCCATGCGTGTGCCGTCCGGAGAGAAGCGCGGCATACGGTATTGGGCTTTGCCAGACAAGACCGGCCTGTGGTTGCTGCCGTCCAGATTGACCCGCCAAATGTTTGAGCGCTGGTTATCTGCCATGATATCCATCGAACGGCGCTCATAGACCACTGACCTCCCATCCGGGGCGACTCGCACACCCGTGGCATATTCAAGATTAAAAACATCTTGATAAGAAAAATCAGTGTGATCGGACCCATCAATAGCAAGTGCCGAAAACGAGCCCGCAAGAAGTGCTGTTGCGGCAAATATCCGTGTTAAAACAACCATCGACTCTCTCCCTTGAAACCTAGCCTGCAATTTAAAGCCGTTTCCAAGGGGGTTACAAGCTTAACTGTTAGAAATTCTTTACCTTTTTGGATAAGGATAACCTTGAGATAAAATTGCCCCTGCAAAATAAAGGCAAGTGCAGTCACACGAAACGATGGTCAACTGCTGCTTTAAACCCTCCCTCGCCAAGGCGACACTTAGGGAATACCTGAAAGAAAACTATGTCCAGCGCCTTAGACGATATCAAAAAAGAGCGTGAACGTTTTGTTGCGTTTGCCTTTGCTGCGGCAGAGATTTTCCTTGAAGTGGACAAAAGCGGTAAGATTTTATTTGAAGGTGGCGCCTCTGACCGTTTGTGCATAAGCAACAAAAAAAGCTTGGTTGGTGAGAATATTTTAGATGTAATCGACAAAGATGACCGAGATATTTACAACGCCCTATTTACTCACTTGGAGCACAAAGGCCGTATTGGACCTCTCCCTCTTCGTTTCAACAGTGAAGATAAGCGCACCGTTGCCCTAAGGGTTTTTGCGCTGAATATGCCGGGGGACGGTGGCCGTACCTTCTTGGCGCTCAGAGCCGCACCCCTTGGCGGAGCAGGCATCAGCGAAAGCTCGTTAGACAGAGAAACGGGCCTGCTTTCCCGCGATATGTTTATGGAATTAGCCGCGTCAACTATGGGCGACAGTAGCCAAGGCGGAAACCTTTATATGACCGCCGTTGAAGTGGACGGCCTTGAAGAGGCCAGCAAACAAGGCGGTCCAAAACATATGAAGCAACTGCTAAAACAGGTTGCGGCGCATTTGCGTACTCTCTCAGTTGACGGCCAGTCTGCCAGCCAAATTGGCGACAAGCATTTTGCCTTCTTACACCGAACAAAATCCGACGGGGAACACCTTAGTAAAACACTGCAATCTGTCGATAAGAACATCAGTTTAAAAACCAGCTACTCAACGCTGTCAGCGGATAGTGCCGATGTCTCTGAGGATCAAATCCTAAGAACACTTTCCTATATTTTGAACGAATTTTGCAACAATCCGGGCAATGTGGATTTTGACACACTGACAGGGGCCTATGAAGATATGGCCAGCAAAGCCCAACGCCGGGTCACAAATATGCGGTCCATGATCGAAACCGGTAATTTCAAAATGGCGTTCCAGCCAGTTGTTTCGCTGCAAAATGGTGATATTCACCATAATGAAGTGCTAAGCCGGTTTGACGAGGGGGGCGAAAACAGCACTCCGATGGAGATAATAAAATTTGCCGAAGATGTTGGGATAATCGAAGAATTTGATATCGCCTTGGTGCGCAAAGCCATAGATTATGTGCGCAAAATGAAAAAACTCGGCACCCCTTTAACGCTGGCGCTCAATTTATCCGGACGCACGCTTGATAGCGAAAAATTTGCTGATCCGCTTGTGGACATGCTCAAGGATGCCAAAGATGTAGCGCATTCTTTGTTGCTAGAGTTAACAGAAACCAGCGCGGTGAAAAATTTTGAAAAGGTTGAAGCTCTGTTGAGCGATCTGAAAGCCTGCAACTATAAAACCTGTCTGGATGATTTTGGTGCAGGCGCTGCGGGCTACCAATACTTGCGGGCGTTCAATGTGGATTTTGTTAAAATTGACGGCCAATATGTGCGCGACATGACAACGCCCGGCTATCGCCCCACTTTCCTGCTATCAATCGTCCGGCTTTGCAATGATTTGGGTATCAAAACCATTGGAGAACATGTAGAAAATCGTTTCCAAGCGGATTTTCTGCGCTCGCTTGGCGTTGATTATGGTCAGGGTTTTTTCTTTGGGAAACCTGATTTCTCACCGCGAACCAATGCGTAACACACTCTAGAGCTAAGGCCCTTCTTCTTGATGACTGCTCAAATTACAGCCACATTGATGGGGGCCTGCATTTTGGTGTGGGGTCTCGCTGCATGGCGGGAAAAGAAAAAACTGTTGGGGGAAGTGCCGTTTATTCCCCATATCTATATCAAATATAGCGTTTTGATTATATTTTTGGTTTTAGCGGCCAATTTATTTTCACAGCTAACAGGCATAGAATGGGATCCGCCCTTCAGGCGCTAGCCCTGCTATCACACTTTCTGTACCCTATAAATTTACCGCCACTGCATACGGCCTGCTCTCGCCACACACTGCCTCATTTGGGCATGGGCACTTCTTCGCCTTCTTCAACAAGATCAACCATATCCGGCAAGTTAAAGTCTATATGCTCCAATTGATCGTCTGTTGCTTCGTTTATGTTGATATTCCAGCGCGCATATAATTTTGCCCAAAAGGGTGAAAGATACATCCGCCGCTTTCCCCGTTTCCCAATAGCGAGAAAAACACCGCTGTCATGGGCATAGACAAACTTGGCAATTTCGGTGCTATCTGCAATCAAACGGTCTTTGATTTCACTTGAAAGCCCAACCTTAAATCTTTTCATCGGTTTCATACGCCCGCGAGGCTTATGGCGCCTTTTTTTGCGGGAAATTCGGATAAAGACTGCCAACAGCAAACCGACAAGCCCAACCAGAAGCAGCAACATAACGGACAGATAAATATAATTATATTCATCCCCCAGCATGACACGGGATCTGGTTTCCTCTAGCACACGGTCGGCATCAAAAGCGCTGGTATCCTCAACCGCACCTTCCGCATCAAAGCTTAAAATCAATCCATCTCTGCGGTCCATCTGCGCAAGAATACTATTGCCCCCATAAACCGATAAAAACCCGTTAGACGCCACCGTCACACCGTAAAGCGGCGAACCACTGCATTTCACTTTTATATCGGTAATATTGGGGCGCGTTGCAAACACTTGATAGTCCGACACCCGCGCACACTGATAACGAAACAACCTGACAACTTGGGTAAGCTTGAGTGCGATAGTCGCCGGTTCCATTCCCCTGTTAATGCCGCTGTAAATATCCAGCGCCATTTGGCGTGGGTCTGCGGCATCTCCGCTTGTTTGCGCCATGCTTTCCACCGATATAAACAGCGACATAAAAAGCACTAGTAAATATTTTATCATCGTCGGCATTCTTAACCCCAAAAGCTTCAACATATATCTATTGAAGGTCAGTTTAATGCAAGTTTCAAGAGTTGTGTCACACAACTAAGTGAGAGCGCTTCACTCAGCGCGGGCTTTTCCGTCCATTAGAGATAATGCCCATTTGGGCATGTGGCCATTTAAATTTTGGGGTTTAGATAAAAAAGCGGAACCGCAATCGGGGGAGGACATGCGGTTCCGCGCGACACAGTCAGATCAAGGGAGCTATTAGGCTGTATCAGCTTCTTTCTTATAGCCCCCCGAGCCTTAACAAGCGGTAAACAAAAACGTGTTTTTGGGCTATTTTGGGTAAAAACCCCCTAAAAAGTGGAAATATTCTGCATTTAATAGCGTTATTTATGTAATTTCACAAAATCAAAGGTTTTGTGTCTCAACGTCTGGGTGCAGCTTTGGTGCGTTTTGAAAATAATATGCAACAAAACCAGACCCTGCAAAAACCAAACATTGGCCCGAATCAGGTTTCCCGCATCTTTAGGGCTGCAATGAAAGCGCTGTGGGGAATTTCCACTTTGCCGTAAAGGCGCATTTTCGCCTTGCCCTTTTTCTGCTTTTCCAAAAGCTTCTTTTTACGGGATACATCACCGCCGTAACATTTGGCTGTCACATCCTTGCGCATGGCCGAAATGGTTTCGCGCGCGATCACCTTGCCGCCAATGGCCGCTTGGATCGGAATTTTAAACAGCTGGCGCGGGATCAGGTCTTTCAGGCGCGCGCACAAAGCCCGGCCTCGGCTTTCCGCCGCAGTTCTGTGGACCAGCATCGACAAAGCGTCTACGGGTTCTGCATTCACCAAAATGGACATTTTCACCAGATCAGATTGCTCATAGCCGCACATTTCATAATCAAAGCTGGCATAGCCACGACTAACCGATTTCAGCCGATCGTAAAAATCATAAACCACTTCATTGAGAGGCAGTTTATATTTCAGCATCGCGCGTGAGCCAACATAGGTTAGGTCTTGCTGGATGCCGCGCTTGTCCTCGCACAGCTTCAACACCGTGCCTAAATGCTCGTCAGGCACCAAAATTGTGGCATCAATCCATGGCTCTTTAATATGATCAATATAAACCACTTCGGGCATGTCAGCCGGGTTATGCATTTCCAGCACATCCCCATTATTAAGGTGGATTTTATAAATCACGCTTGGGCTGGTTGTGATCAGTTCAATATCGAATTCGCGGTTGATACGTTCCTGGATGATTTCCAAATGCAACATGCCAAGGAAGCCACAACGGAACCCAAAACCCAACGCAGTTGAACTTTCGGTTTCATATTCAAAACTGGCGTCATTCAAGCGCAGTTTGGCAAGCGCTTCTTTCAGTTGCTCATACTCAGACGTATCGGCGGGAAACAGCCCGCAAAACACAACAGACCGGCTGGGCTGGAACCCCGGCAACGCCTCAGCGCACGGTTTCTTCTGGTCGGTAATGGTATCGCCCACATGGGTATCGGCCACCTCTTTAATAGACGCGGTGATAAAACCAACCTCGCCCGGGCCAAGCATAGGCACGGCCACCCCTTTTGGTGTAAACACGCCTACGCGGTCCACTTGATGATCGCTGTCTGCAGCCATCATTTTAATCTGCTGGCCTTTTTTAATGCTGCCATCCAGAACACGCACCAGAACCATTACGCCCAGATAACTATCATACCAGCTGTCTACCAAAAGCGCCTTTAAGGGGGCGTTGATATCGCCTTCTGGGGCAGGCAACCGCGTAACGATGCCTTCCAGCACATCTTCGATGCCAATGCCTGATTTGGCCGAACATTCAATAGCGTCAGAGGCATCAAGCCCGATCACATCTTCGATTTGTGTGCGCACACGCTCAGGCTCGGCAGCGGGCAGGTCAATCTTATTCAGGACAGGCACAATCTCATGGTCATTATCCATGGCCTGATACACATTGGCCAGCGTTTGCGCCTCCACACCTTGGGATGCGTCCACCACCAACAGCGAGCCCTCACACGCCGACAAACAGCGGCTTACCTCATAGGCAAAATCCACATGGCCGGGTGTATCCATCAGGTTCAAAATATAGGTTTCGCCGTCGTGGGCTTTATAGGTTAGCCGCACGGTTTGTGCCTTGATGGTAATGCCGCGCTCGCGCTCGATATCCATGCTGTCCAAGACTTGTTGCTTCATCTCACGGTCTTCAAGACCACCGGTAAACTGGATCATCCGATCCGCAAGCGTAGACTTGCCGTGATCGATATGGGC
>WFTS01000106.1 GCA_015485385.1 Kordiimonadales bacterium
AAACGATTTATATGTCTGTGGACCCCTATATGCGCGGTCGCATGAATGACGTTAAAAGCTATGTTCCCCCTTTCCAGATTGGAGAGCCATGTCAAGCAGGTGTTGTTGCCAAAGTGGTCGCCTCGAATGATGGCCCTTATGCCGAGGGCACCTATTTGATGGGCATGGGACTTTGGGCCAATTATTTTACAACAAACGGTGATGGCTTTCAAAAAATACAGGCTGGTGGGGTGCCTCTTTCCTATTACCTTGGCATTCTCGGAATGCCGGGCATGACGGCTTATGTGGGCCTAAAAGGGGTAGCAGACATGAAAGAGGGGGAACAGCTGTTCGTATCGGCGGCCTCGGGGGCTGTGGGTCAAGTTGTTGGTCAAATTGGTAAAAACATGGGCTGCCATGTAGCGGGTAGTGCAGGCAGTGAAGATAAAATCACCTATTTAAAAGACGAGCTCGGCTTTGATGCGGCCTTTAATTACAAAACCGACGATATTGTTCGCGCTGTCAGAGCTGCAAACCCAAAGGGCATTGATGTCTATTTTGAAAATGTTGGCGGCCCGCAGCTTGAGGCCGTGATTGGAAACCTGAATTTTAACGCCCGCATTGCTTTGTGCGGCATGATTTCAAATTATAATGCCGCAAGTTTAGAGGATCTACCACCCGGCCCCCGCAACTTAACGGTTCTGGTTGGTCGTAGTGTGAAAATGCAAGGTTTTATCGTTTCGAATTATCCTGATCTGTGCAAAGAGTGGATTGGTGTTTGCTCTGGCTGGCTGAAGGAAGGCAAGATCAAATACCGTGAAAGTGTGGCCGAAGGTATTGAAAATGCCCCACAAGCCTTTGTCGACATGTTGCAAGGTAAAAACTTTGGCAAACAGGTTATTCGTTTAGCGGACGACTAAATTGACAATGAAACACCCAAAAAAACTAATGGCGTTGGCGGCCTTATTTGTGGTCGCTTTCGCTTTGTTTTGGCCCGGACTTGCGCCGAACCTTGATACTCCACCTCAGCTATATCTGCACCATAGCGCCAGTTACGGTTCGGATACAGGCGGCGGTAATGTTGTTGGGATCGAGCCATATATGGAACCCCTAGACTATGCCACACCAGACCGTTTCAAGCAGAAACTCAGAGGCTACTTAGATGCCGCACAAACCAAAGGATGGATCAAAAACAATACGATTATCTTGCTGCCCGAACATCTCGGCACATGGCTCATGGCAACAGGCCAAAAAAACCGCGTTTACAGTGCAAATAACACAGCGTCTGCGATGCTGCCCATCATATTAGGGAACTTGTCTGCATTTCTTAAAAACTATTATATTTTTGAAAATGATGACATGGCCGGTGCATCGGTGATACGGGCGCAAACACAGCAAACTGCGGCGGCTGTTCTTGCCGTCTATAGTGCGCTTGCCAAAGACTATCATGTTACCATCGTAGCGGGTTCACAAGCCCTTATGACACCCGGTGTTTATCCGGGTAGCTTGTCTTATGGTCACGGGCCCATCTTTAATGCCAGCTTTGTTTTTGGTCCAGATGGCAAGCCGCAAAATGATGCCATTCGCAAAGTACACCCAATCCCGAGCGAAACCGGATTCACGCAGGCCTCCAGTGTTGAATTTTTGCCAGTTTTTGAAACAAAAGGCCCCACAATTGGAGTTCTGGTTTGTGCCGATAGTTGGTTTGATGATACCACCAAGCGTCTTGCTGATCAGGGGGCTGATCTCTTGCTTGTACCAAGCTTTTTAGAGGGCACTCGTTGGGACGAGCCGTGGCAAGGTTATGTCAATGATCCACCCCCAGATGATGGCTGGCGCGGCGATATTGGAGTGATCACGGAAGGCGAGGCGTGGGTCAAGCATGCCCTGCCCGCGCGCGCTAAAAAGCACGGCATTAAATGGGGAATGAATGTTTTCTTGAAAGGCGATCTATGGGGGATGAAAGGTTATGGCCATGCGCTTATATTAGAAAATGGCAAAACCCATGTTGGCCAAGCACGCGAGGATCAAGCTGCGCTCTATAATCTA
>WFTS01000107.1 GCA_015485385.1 Kordiimonadales bacterium
ATATAGGGTTTGGGAAATTCGTCGATAGCGATATTCATTAGATACTCGTCGTGGAAAAAATCCCGCCATTCGCGGGTGCCCGCCTTGACCGACTGGGATACTTTCACCACATCACCGCCCGCGCAAAAAGCCTTTTCACCCGCGCCGATAACCACCACCGCTTGCACTGACGGCGTTGTTTTCCATGTTTCTAACTGGCCTTTTATCGCCACACACATGCTGTGGGTAAGGCTGTTGAGCGCCTTCGGGCGGTTCAGCGTGATCAACCCGATATTGCCGCGCTCTTCAAATAATACTTCCGCATCAGATGCTAAAATCTCTGTCATGTTTTAATCCTTCAGCAAGTCGCGGCTGATGACCACGCGCATGATTTCGTTGGTGCCTTCTAGGATTTGATGGACCCGCAGGTCGCGCAGAATGCGTTCGATGGGGTAATCCTGCAGGTAGCCGTAACCGCCGAACAGTTGCAGCGCAGCGTTGGTGACATCAAAGCCTGTGTCGGTGGCGAGGCGTTTGGCCATCGCGGCGGCAGCGCTCGCGCCCGGTGCGCCGTTTGATACTTTTTGTGCAGCTGCATAGAGCATCAGCCGCGCGGCCTCTAGTTCCGTTGCCATATCCGCAAGCTTAAACTGGGTTGCTTGGAAATCAGCAATGGCCTTGCCAAACTGCTTGCGGTCTTTGGTGTAAGCGATCGCTTCATCCAAAGCGCGCTGGGCGCCGCCGATTGAGCAGGCACCGATGT
The DNA here is from genome assembly GCA_015485385.1 of Kordiimonadales bacterium. Lineage (GTDB taxonomy): Bacteria > Pseudomonadota > Alphaproteobacteria > Sphingomonadales > Kordiimonadaceae > Kordiimonas. The sequence goes on from WFTS01000107.1 coordinate 743, forward strand.
TTAAGCGCCCACCGTCCAGCCCTGCCATGGCGATTTTAAAGCCCTGCCCCTCAGGGCCGATCAAGTTCGAGGCCGGGATACGGCAATCATCGAACATCACCGCGCAGGTGGGCTGCGAATGCCAGCCGAGCTTTTTCTCCTGCGCGCCAAACGACAGGCCGGGTGTGCCTTTTTCAACGATAAAGGCGCTGATGCCGCGCGCACCATCGTCAGAGGTTCGTGCCATGACGATATAAATATCGCTGGTGCCGCCACCTGAAATAAACGCCTTTGCGCCGTTAAGGATATAATCGTCTCCGTCGCGGGTGGCTTTGGTTTTCAGCGCCGCCGCGTCACTGCCCGCGCCGGGCTCGGTGAGGCAATAGCTGGCCATCTTCTCTAGTGTCGCAAGCGGCTCTACAAAGCGTGTGCGCTGGTCTTGGTTGCCAAACTTGTCGATCATCCAAGCGGCCATATTATGGATAGAGATCATCGCAGCGGTAGAGGGGCAGCCTTGCGATAACTGTTCGAAAATCAGCACGCTTTCCACCCGCGACAAGGCGCAGCCCCCGCCCTCTTCCGATACATAGATACTACCAAACCCCAGCTCACCAGCGGCTTTGGCTACATCGGCGGGCCAATGTTTGGCTTCATCCCATGCTTCGGCGTTAGGGGTGATCCTATCGGCGGTAAAATTACGGGCCATGTCTTGAATGGCGCGTTGGTCTTCATTTAGGGAGAAATCCAAGGTTTGGTCCTCTTAGTCTTGGTACGCTATTTATTTAGTCTTGGTACGCTATTGATACGGTATCGCCCCAGCCTACGCAGGAGCCTGTTTCGCCGTTCGTGACTACCGGCAACTACGGGCTTGGTACATATTTTGGCAAGCGGGGCCTTCACCCCGCCTGCTTGTTTTCAAAACGGCTTAGTCGGCTTTATTGCCTTCTTCGTCGTAATATTCGATCTCGGCAATGCCAAGCGACTTGATGCCGTCTTCGATCTTAGTGCGGTCCCCCACAATCACCCATGTGAATAGGTCGGGCTTGATGGTGGCCTTCGCAACCTCGGTAATGCCCTTGATGTCCAAGGCGTCGTAGCGGTCTTTCAGCGTTGTTGCATAATCATACGGACGGCCAAAGCTGAGGTTTGTCAACATGGACTGCATCACTGCGCCCGATGTTTCAAACCGGCCCGGCAGGCTGTTGGTATTGTTCCTAATAACTTTCAACAGTTCTGCATCGGTTGTCGGGTTTGTACTAACAAACTCGGTAATTTCCCGTATGATTTCTTGCATGCTTTCTTTGGTTTTATCGATCTGCACTTCGGCTTGAACCCGCCAGATACGCTGTCCAACAGATGATCCTGCGAACGAGAAAGCACCGTATGACCAGCCCTTGTCTTCCCGCAGGTTCATATTGATGCGCGCAGTAAACTGGCCACCAAACACTGTTGTTGCAGTATTGAGCGCCAAATCATTAGGGTCACCAGTGCCGGGCACTAATTGGCTGGCATATATCACCGCTTGCGGAGAATCTGGTTTATCCACGATGATCACCCTTGCTTTTGTGGGCGCAGGCACCGATGTGATATTTTTTGTCGGAATCGGCGTGTCAGAGGCCTTCCAGCCACCGAACGCTTTTTCCAAGGCAGGTAAAGCTTCTGCCATAGTAATATCACCAACCACAACCATAGTGGCATTATCCGGGCGGATCAGGTCTTCGTGGAATTTCACCATATCGGCGCGGGTGATTTGAGCCACAGATTCAGCGGTGCCACTACCAGACAAAGGCGCTGCATAAGCGTGCCCTTCTGTATATAACAGCGGCGGCAGCAACCGGTTGGCAAGCCCACGGGGCTGTGCTTTTTCTTGCTTGATCCCTGCAAGGATAGAAGGCCGGATACGGTCAATCTCCGCTTGGCTGAACGACGGGTTTTGAACAATATCCGCAAACAGACCCAGCGACTTATCCAAGTTTACCTTCAAGGCAGAACCAAAGAAAAAGCTGGTATCCAAGTTTGAACCCGCGCTAGCATTCGCACCCAAAGCTTCCATCTCAGCGGCAAGTTCCAAAGCACTGCGGCTGGTGGTGCCTTCGTCCATCATATTCAAGGTAAAGCTGGCAGTCCCCAAGGGGCGGCCCTGATCAGCGGCAAAGCCTGCATCAAACTGTATGCCCATATTAACCACCGGAACAGCTGACCGCGTGGCCACCAATATTTTCATACCGTTAGAAAGCGTAGCTTGCTCCACGGCAGGAAACTCAAGCGTTGGAAGGTCGCCCACTTTAGGCAAGCCTTTTGTGCGGTCTACTGTGCTTTCGCTAACGCTTGGGCGACCGTACGGCACCATCGTAAGCTGGTAATAGCCCTTCTTGAGCCAAGCATTTGCGGTTGATGTCACGCTGGCTGGTGTTGCAGCATTTAGGCGTGCAAGGCTTTTGTTCACAAAACCAGCATCACCGGCATAAAGTTCACCCTGCGCCAAAGCCACGCCCTTGCCAGAAAACCCTCCGATACGCTCCAAGCCCCTAACACGGCCCGCTGTGATCCGGGTTTTAGAGCGTGCAAGCTCTTCAGCTGTCGGGCCGTTCGCCAACAGATTTTCAATCTCAGCATCAATGAGACGCTCGGCCTCTTGGGCATCCGCGCCCGGCCGCAAAACGGCTTGCACCAAAAACACGCTTGATAATTCATAGTTCAGCACACTGGCCGACGCTTGTGTTGCAAGTTGCTTGTCATAAACCAAGGATTTAAAGAGCCGTGAATTTTTCCCCGCGCCCAAAACACTGGCTGCCAACTCAAGCGCTTCGATATCTTCGTCTGTGCGCGAAGCCACCGCCCACGACCGCAAAATAAGTGCCTGAGGAACACGGTCCACTTTCACTTCTTTGACGTTGGTGTCTTTGGTGGGGATCCAAGCTTCATGGTGCTGCAAAGGTGGGCCAGCTTGGATATCACCGAAATATTTGGCCGCAAGCTCTTTGGCTTTAGCCACATCAATGTCACCCGCTAGGACCAGCACTGTGTTCGCTGCGCCGTAATATTTATTGAACCAACCCTTCACATCATCTAGCGATGCTGCATCAAGGTTTTCCAGCGACCCAATCACACTGTGATTATAAGGATGGCCTTTCGGGAAAGTGCCTTCGAACAGATTATAGCGAATGGTGCCGTAAGGTTGGTTATCACCCCGGCGTTTCTCATTTTGCACAACGCCGCGCTGCTCATCGAGCTTTTCCTGTGTTACCGCGCCCAGCAAATGGCCCATACGGTCGCTTTCCAGCCACAGCGCCATTTCCAAGGCTGGGGTTGGAACGGTTTCAAAATAATTGGTGCGGTCTTGGTTGGTGGTGCCGTTCTGCCCGGTTGCGCCAACCGCCTCGAACGGACCAAAAAATTCGTCATCGAAATTTTCACTGCCGTTGAACATCAAATGTTCAAACAAATGTGCAAAACCTGATCTGTTTTCAGGCTCGTCCTTCGAGCCCACATGATACCAAACACCCACCGAAACAATCGGCGCTTTGCGGTCTTCATGCACGATAACGCGCAAGCCGTTTGGCATGGTGAATTTCTCGAAAGCGATATCAACATTGACATCCAGCGCCGGTGCCGCGCTTTCCTGATCGTTTGCGCTATCAGATGTAGCTGTTGTGTTACTTTCTGGCGCGCAGGCGACAAGGGCTGTCAAAGCTGCCGCGCCTATTAAAATACTCTTGATATTCATAAAATATCTCCCCGCTTGATGAATAAAACAACTTATAGCTGCCTTATAAAGTCAGTCTCGAAGGCATTGAAAACCTTACATTATAGTTGGTTTCTGTCCCCAAAACAGTTGGTTCCGGCTTACTGTTTTAAACCGGAACCTGCAATCTAACTGTTCAGTGTTGGAATTACAAACTCTGCGCCAGCACGAATGCCCGTTGGCCAGCGCGAGGTTACAGTTTTGGTTTTGGTATAGAAGCGAACGCCTTCCATGCCGTGCTGGTTAATATCCCCAAAAGCCGAGCTTTTCCAACCGCCGAAGGTGTGAAATGCCAATGGAACAGGGATAGGAACATTGACCCCAACCATGCCCACTTCGACCCGGTTCACATATGCGCGAGCAGCATCCCCGTCGCGGGTATAAATGCTGGTGCCATTGCCAAATTCATGAATTGACGGCAGTTCAACCGCTTCATCGAAATTTTTCACCCGCATCACTTGCAGCGTTGGGCCAAAAATTTCTTCCCTGTAGCTGCGCATATCGGCGGTGACATTATCATAAAGCGATCCGCCTAGATAATAACCGTCCTCAAAGCCTTCTTGCGTATTTTTAAAGCCTCTGCCGTCTACAACAATGGTGGCGCCTTCTTGTTCGGCCAGATCAAGATAGCCGCTTACTTTAGCCATATGGTCGGCTGTTACCAAGGGCCCAAGCTCTGCCTCAGGGTCCATACAGTGACCGATTTTCAGCCCCTCAACTCGGGGCTTGAGCATGGCAACCAGCCGATCGGCCACGTCGTCACCCACACACACAGCAACCGAAATAGCCATGCAACGTTCACCGGCAGAGCCATAAGCAGCGCCGATCAAAGCGTCTGCCACTTGGTCCAAATCAGCGTCCGGCATGATCACCATATGGTTTTTCGCCCCGCCCATCGCCTGACACCGTTTACCGTTAGCGGTCGCAGTGGCATAAACATATTGAGCGATCGGAGTGGAGCCAACAAAAGAAACCGCCTTGACACGCGGATCCGTACAAACGGTATCAACGGCTTCTTTGTCGCCGTTGACTACATTAAACACACCGTCCGGCAGCCCGGCCTCGCGCCAACAATCAGCGATTAACATCGGCACCGATGGATCTTTTTCAGAGGGCTTGAGCACATAACTATTGCCGCACGCGATGGCCATGCAGCTCATCCACAAGGGGATCATGGCCGGGAAATTAAACGGCGTAATGCCCGCGACCACACCCAAGGGTTTACGCATACTATACATATCGATGCCGGTGGAAACATTATCGGAGAACTCGCCCTTGATCAGGTGTGGGATGCCCTGTGCAAATTCGGCAACCTCTAGGCCCCGCTGCACATCACCTTGCGCATCCGAAAAAACCTTGCCGTGCTCACGCGCCAACGCCTCGGCCAATTCGTCCTTGCGGGCATACAGAACATGTACCAGATTTTGCACAATACGGGCGCGCTTAACCACCGATGTTGCAGACCATGCTGGAAAAGCATCTGCGGCCGCAGCAATAGCCGTTTCCACCTCTCCCTTGGTCGCAAGTGCCACACGGCCCTGCTGTTTACCAGTAGACGGGTTAAAAATTGGTCCAAAGCGGCCAGACGTGCCATCGGTTACTTTGCCATTAATAAAATGCTGACGCTCGTACATGCGTTTTCTCCAAACGATAAGGGGCTGAGATACATCCAGACTATTTTGTCCCCAATTAGCCCAGTTGCGGGCCAGCTTACTCTGTGCAATATTGCATGTCACTGCGAGAGTTTGCGCTGCGTAGTCTGCATTTTTGCACAAACTTAAAATAGGCCAAACATGTTTGATTGGAATGATCTGCGGTTTTTTCTGGAACTGGCACGACGCGGAAAATTATCTGCGGCGGCACTGCGGCTGGGCGTCGATCACACTACGGTTGCCCGGCGCATTAAAGCGCTGGAAGAGCAGCTTGGCGTCCCCCTTTTCAATCGTAACAATCGCGCATACAGCCTATCTGAAGACGGCAAACGCTTGCTTGGATACGCACAAAAGATGGAAAGCAATTCGCTTGCTTTGATGGATGAAGTCGCTCCGTCAACGACAGGCGGGCCTGTCGGGACCGTGCGCTTGGCCACGCCCGAAGCCATTGGCAGCCAATTTATCGCCCGCCATATCACCAGTTTTCACGCCCGACATCCCGGCATCAATTTAGAGCTGGTGGCTGAAACGCGCCAAATGTCCCTTTCGAAACGTGAAGCCGATGCCGCCATTACGCTAGCAAAACCCGAACTGGGGCGTGTTGTGAGTGAAAAGCTGGGCGATTATAGCTTGCGCTTGTACGCAGCGCCTTCTTATTTGCAAAAACACCCTCCCATTGTGCGGCTTTCTGACCTGAAACAGCATCATTTTATCTGGTATGTGGATGACCTCCTCCCCATTCCAGAATTGAGACTGTTGGATAAAGCCATAGCCGACCCCAATGTAATTTTCCGCACCACCAGCGTTACAGGGCAAGCAAACGCCGCTGAGGCTGGGCTTGGCATTGCCCTGTTGCCCTGCTTTGTGGCGGACCGTATGCCTGCCTTAACATCTGTTTTACCGCGTGAAATATCGGTTCTGCGTGAACTTTGGCTAACAGTACATCAAGACCTAATGCCCCACGCTTATATGCAAAGTGTAACAGGTTTTCTTGCGACCCTTGTAACCAGCGAACGCCGGGCGCTTGTGGGGCGCCGCTGAAAAAGCCGTTTTTAAGAAAACGCGCACCATTGACAAATTTCCACCATACAGCGCAAAACAGAAAGAATTGTTGGGCGCTTTTGGAAAACTATGGAAAAGTCTTGAGCAAATTAACACTTCATATCGGGCTGCATAAAACTGGTAGCACCACCATACAGGAAGGGCTGTATAAAAAGCGCGGCTTGGCGCTGAAACACGGCCTATATTATCCTATTTATAGCTCTAACTATTCCCGGGTTTTTTATAGTGTTTTTTCCGATCACGGTCATAACCTGTTGATAAACAAACAGGCTGGCCTTGATACGCAGGAAAAACTGGCCCCGATAAAGCTGCAATCCCTTGGGCGCCTTAAAGAGCAATTCTCTGACCAGAGAGCCCCTGTAACGCTTCTGTCTGGGGAAGGCATAACTCGCCTGCCTCTGCTGGATGTAGACGCTCTGAAAAGCTGGATAGAGCAATTTTATGACGATATTTCCGTTATTGCATATGTGCGGCCTCCCTGCTCGTTGTTAAGCAGCATGTTTCAGCAAGAAATCCGCATGGGCCAAACGCTTGAAACGCTTATTCAAGACCCACCTGTCATTGAATACCGTGCGCGCCTCGACCCCTTTTTCAAGGCCTTTGGCGATCGAATGCTGGTCAAACCCTATTTTCGGCCTTTACTGCATAACAACTGTATTGTTGCAGATTTATTAAACCATATGGGCTTCGATGATAGTTTGCATTCAGCGCTCGAGCTTGATCAGAGAAACGAAGCCTTAAGCTGGCCTGCGACGCTTTATTTAAGCGCCCTGAACAACAGGCTTCCAATCTATGTGGACGGCAAACCAAACCCTGCGCGCCAAAAAAAGTTAATCACCAATGCGCGCGCGCTGGACGGGGATAAATTTTGCCTGCCCACGCCGTACCTGAAACAAATTTGTGACACCCAAAGGGATGATATCCAGTGGATGGAACAAAAGCTGGGCCTTTCACTGGCCGATATTGACCAGCAAGCTACGGATGATGAGGCTGATATAGATACCGTCATAGCCGCTCGGAAAGCGGAGGCCCTTGAAAAGCTTTCCTGCGAATTTCATGATGCTCAAAAATCTCTTATGGCTCAAAGAAATAGCCCAGATCAACGATAGTTTACTATCCTCAGCAACCTGTCCAAGCTAAGGATAAACTGGCTTATTAGGGAGGGATACCAAATGCAAAAAACTTTCAAAGCAGCGCTTATCGGCGTTATAGGCGTCATCGGCATTATCGCGGCCAGTACGGCTTTTTCCTTTGGCGCACAGGCCGGTGACGACAAAGGGAAAACCTATGATAACCCCCCTATAAGCAAGCCTGCGATTTTCAAAAGTGAAAAGTCGGGGCGTTTTGGCGGCACGTCGGTAAAATATAAGACCATCGCTGGCGATACGTTTGTTTATGACAAAGCTGGCAAGGCTGTTGCGACCTTTTTCACCTATCAGTATCTCAAGGCGGATGTCGCTGACGCCCGCACACGCCCTGTAACCTTCGTGTTTAATGGCGGGCCGGGTTCGGCGTCCATGTGGCTGCATATGGGTGTCTTTGGCCCCAAGCGGGTGCAAATTCCGTCTGACCCAGCCGATGACGGCGCACCGCCTTACAGTGTGGTTGATAATCCTGACACTATCCTTGATGTCACCGATTTGGTGTTCATTGATCCCATCGGAACGGGCCTAAGCCGCACACTGGATACCGAAGACCCCCGCAAACATTGGGGCGTGATGGAGGATGCCAAATCCGTCGCCAGCTTTATCGCCCAGTGGATTGCCGACAATAACCGCTGGAACAGCCCCAAATTTGTTGCGGGGGAAAGCTACGGCACCGTGCGCGCCTCGGTGCTTTCGGACGAGCTAACCAACAAGCATAATATTGGCCTGAACGGGATTATGCTGATCAGCGCGGTGCTGGACTATCAGAACAGCCGTATGCAAGACGGCAGCATCATGAGCTTTGTCTCCTTTTTGCCGTCCTATGCAGCCACCGCTTGGTACCATAATAAACTGCCCGGCAAAAAACCGGCTGACCTTGCGAAATTTCTTGATGAAGTGCGCACGTTTGCCGCTGGTGACTATGCTAAAGCGCTTATTCAAGGCAACCGCTTAACAGCAGCCGAAGAAACCGCGCTTATTGACAAGCTGCATACCTATACCGGCTTGAAAAAAAGCTATTTAAAAGCCACCAATATGCGCATCCATGTGTTCCGCTTTTTCAAAGAACTGATGCGCGACGAAGGCAAAGTGGTCGGGCGTTTGGACAGCCGCTATTTGGGCGAAGAACCCGACAGCGCGGGTGAAAATTTCGCTGGTGACCCGTTTGCTTATGCGTCAGGCAATGCCTTCACCGTGGCGATTAACGACCATATCCGCAACTTTTTAGGCGTGAAACTGGAAAACCGCCGCTATAACACCAGCGCGCGCGCAGAAAAACGCTGGAAATGGAACTGGAATATCTGGGGCAAAGGCGGCGTGCCGAACGGCGGACGCTATATCAATGTGATCCCTTACTTGGGCAAAGCCATGCGCCGCAACAGCGATATGCATGTCTTGGTTACCAGCGGATATTATGATTTCGCCACGCCTTTTTTCGGTGCAGAAAACGCACTGGCAGAAATGGATATTGTCAAAGACCGGGTGCATTTTACCTATTATGAAGCCGGCCATATGATGTATGTGCACAAACCCTCACGGATGAAATTTTTAAGCGACATCCGCTCATTCATTAAGGCCTATGACAAACAGTAAGCCCCCTGCAAGGACGGTAAACCCTACTGAGAGGATATAGAGCTATGTCGATCATGCGCCTGTGGCACGGTGAAGTATCGCTTGAAAAAGCGGATGCGTATGAAAAATTCATGATTGAACGCGCCGCCCCCGATTATGGGTCGGTCGAGGGGCTGGAGAAATTATATTTCCAGCGCCGGGACGAAGACAGCAAAGCGCACTTCCTGCTGGTTACTATCTGGACTTCGATGGATGCCATAAAAAAATTCGCCGGAGAAAATCCTGAGCTGGCGAAATATTATCCTGAAGATGATGACTTTCTGCTGTCCAAAGAAAAGCACAGCACCATGTATGACATTTTTTACGAGCAGTAGGTGCTCTAAAAGAGGGCAGACAGTATCCATAGCAGGGCCAGCACCCATACAAAAAGACATATCTTCTAGCCAAATATTTGGGTGGATCACTATGGTGCTGGCTTGCTATCAAGTAGGCCCTGCCCAAACACACACATAATACAGGAGGCATTGCGTGCCAAGCCAAGCCCGACTAGATGCCTTTATCAATGCTGTTAGAGGTGGAGATCACGCCCAAGCCATCGCGAAATTTTATCATGAAAATGCCACCATGCAGGAAAATCTGGCACCGCCGCGCAAGGGGCGTGACACATTGATCGCACATGAGAAAGCCGCGCTGGCACGAATAACAAAGATACAAACACTGCCCCCAAAAGCCGTGCTGTTAGACGGTGATAAGGTTGTTATCAACTGGGTTTTCATCCTGACCGGCAAGGACGGGGTGCGCAGGCAGCTCGAAGAAATATCTCTGCAACATTGGCAAGGGGACCGCATCAAGACTGAACGGTTTTTCTATGATAGCAAAACTGCGTGGACCCCAACAGACACGTGAGAAATCGCAGCGAACACTTGAGAAATATAGGTGAAAACCAGCGCCTAGCTTAATGGTCAGATGGATCAGCGGCGGGCTTTACTGCGCGTGTTTGCGGGAAGATCAGGCGGGCGTATGTCCCCTCGCCTTTCATGGATGTCATTTCAAACTGGCCTTCATGCAAGCCCATGAATGTATTCACCAAGGCAAGACCAAGCCCGGTGCCTTGTTGGTTATTGGTCATCACGCTTTGCACTTGGCCAAAGGGCTGCATTGCAACGCCAATTTCAGTTTCGGTCATGCCAAGGCCAGAATCCTGAACTTCCAGCACATGGCTGCCATCAGGTTCCGCATAAGACCGCACGGTTACCTCGCCGCCGTTGGGCGTAAATTTGATCGCGTTTGACAGAAGGTTCAAAAGCATTTGCTTTACCAGCCTACGGTCAGCCCAAAGCACCAAATCATCTTCGGCTTCTGAAATTAAAACAATATGATTATGGTCGGCGTGGCGTTTGACGATTGGCAGGCAATCTTTTACCAAACTGCGCACAAAGAAGGCTTCTTCTTCCAATTCAATGCGCCCGGCCTCGACTTTCGACAGATCAAGAATGTCGTTGATAATATCCAGCAACAACTTGCCGCTTTCATGGATCAAACCAGAATATTCTTCATATTGCGTGCCGCCCAACTTGCCGAACATTTGTAGGTTCATCACTTCAGAGAACCCAATAATGGCATTAAGCGGCGTTCTAAGCTCGTGGCTCATTTTCGCAAGGAATTCAGTTTTTGCGCGGTTGGCCTCTTCGGCCACCGCCAGCGCCTGTTTTAATTGATCGGTTCTGTCGCGCAAGGTTTCTTCGGCGCGCTCCCGCTTTTTAATTTCATTTTCAAGCCGCAGAGCCACATGGAACCAACGTGACAAACCAAGCCCGGTTAGAAATATCCCCGGAATATAACCAAAAATCGCAACCAACATGTTCCAGGAACTTTTGTTGGCCATCATGAGCATCAACGGCTCTAGCGCGGTTTCTTCCAGATAATCCACAAGCGCAGCCAAGCTTAGGATGCTGGTACCAATCAGCACCAATATCACGCCCCTGTCCATCACCGTCACGCGGCGATACCGCATGAGCAACAACGCCGGAATAAGCGTGATACCGAAGAATATCAACAGGTCAGGATGCAAACAAACCCCCTAGCAGTCCTTGAGAATAAACGAGATCCTGACTGGGCCGATATGCCGTCACTCCACATTTATATGGCTGAATTATATATGGTTGATTTGCCAATTTATACTCTACCCCCAAACTCTAGCCAAAAAATAAAATGTCCGAAGCTATACATACTATTCATACAATTTCGGTCAAGATAACCAAAGTTAGCAACTATTCATGACAAATATTGCATGCACAAAGTTAAATTATTGTTGCTGCTCTTACACAATAGTTTGCAAGAATTAAAGAGCCATATGCCAGAGCCAGCAAATTTCACAGAGAAGTCGCCCTATTTGTGGCAAAAGTCAAGCAGATGCTACAGCCCCCTACTACAGTTGATTAGGCCAAGGTTTTACCCCTTATAAATCAGCGCGGATTTTCACGAAAACGTGTGCCAAACCTATGCCTGCATTCCCGTGGCAAAAGCGTTCATTTTGTAAGGCTATTGCGCTTATACGCGAGAGAGAAATAAAGCTTACACGGGATTTTATTTGTGGCAAAAGAAGCAAATGGCCTCACCGGCACGAAAAAAGCGCTACATAGGCGGTTCAGACTATGAAACAGATCAAGCAGATATTAAAGACCATCCGTATGGGGCCGGTTTGGGGTCTTGCGCTTGGCACGCAGGCAAAATCTTTTCAGGCAAACCCGGTGATAGGCTCCAAACTGTTGAACCGGCTTGGACTGCATATATTCCGGGTTCTTCTTGCGCGCGGGGCTGCTTGGTTTCGCTGGATATTGCTTGCCCCTTTGGTGCCTAAAGCTCTAAGGCGCAGGTATCACAAAGACGGCTATGTCCTGATACCGGAGTTTATCAGCCCCGATAGTCTTTTAAAAATCCGGCAGGAGATCGCGGCTTACAGGGGTGAGGTGCGGCAAATGACCCAAGGTGATACAGCCACACGGCGTATCCTTCTCACGCAAAGCTGCGCCCCTTTAATGCCCACCACCTACAGCACTGCAACACACACAAAATTGCGCCGCTTACTGGCCTATATGGGCGGCAAATGGGCACATTCCATCCTCTATGTGCAACAAATCCACAATGGGTTTCAATCCGGCAAACGTGATCCACAAAAAACCATGCACTCCGATACATTTCACCCCACGATAAAAGCGTGGCTGTTCCTAGAGGATGTCTCGGCGGAAAAAGGCCCCTTTACCTATGTGCAAGGGTCTGCGCGGCTTTCTTTCAAACGCTTGGCGTGGGAATATAAGCGCTCTATCACAGCCCTAGACACCCCGGACGGCTATTCTGAAAAGGGGTCCCTGCGCGCGGATGCGTCGGCGCTTGCTGAAATGGGCCTCCCCACCCCCAAGCCTGTCACCGTTAAGGCGGGAACGTTGGTGATTGCAAACACCAACGGATTCCACGGTAGAGGACAAGCCGAAGCCGGGGCATCGCGTCTGGAATTATGGGCCTATAGCCGCCATAACCCTTTCAGCCTGTGGCCCGGATTGCCGCTAGACTATATGCTTCATGTGAAACACCGGATTATACAGTGGAACTGGCGGCGCTTAGATGCACGCGCGGCAGCTAGGAACAGCCGGGCAAGCTGGCACCTGATCCCGCCGGAACAGATGGTTGGCGCACCCTTAAAGGGCCACCATACCGCAGGCATAACCGGCACCCCAAACAAAGCCATAGACGAAGTAGCCAACGAAGCAGCAGACGAAGCCGCAAATGAGGCAGCAGACGGGGCGCACACCACTGACAAAGCAAGTTCCAATAAAAAGGCTTCTGATTAACCGCAAGCGCTTGACCGCAACTGCGCGTTATGCTTGCTTTAAATTTACCACTAGAACCCATTCGTAGGATGACCATGCCCAAAACACCGTTCGCAGCTCTGATCCTTGCCGCTGGCAAAGGAACCCGCATGAAATCAACCCGCCACAAAGTGCTGCATTGTGTGGGCGGTAAGCCGATGATCGGCTATCTGCTAGATACGCTTAAAACCCTCGCCCCGGCGAGAACGCTTATGGTTGTTGGCGCCGAAAAAGAGCAATTACTCGCCGCCTATCCTGATATGGATTTTGTCACCCAAAGCCGACAGCTTGGCACCGGCCATGCGGCGAAAGTGGCGCTTGACCAACTGCCTGAATTTAAGGGCAACCTGATGGTTTTGTTCGGTGATACCCCCTTCATTCCCGCCTCGGTTATGCAAACCATGCTAGAGGCCATGCAAAATGCAAACACCGGCATCACTGTGCTGGGATTTCGCCCCAAAGAGCCGGGGAAATATGGCCGCCTGATCAAGGGCGCTGACGGCTCGCTGGCCCGCATCACTGAATATAAAGATGCAACCGATGCCGAACGCACAGTTGATCTGTGCAATTCGGGCATGATGGTTCTGGATGCTACAAAAGCGCGCCGCTGGCTGGCGTCTTTGAAAAACACCAACGCCGCTGGTGAATATTATCTCACCGATCTTGTGGCTCTTGCCCGCGCAGACGGCTTAAAAGTGGCTGTTGTCGAAGCAAATGAAGATGATGTGATGGGCATTAATTCCCGTACTGACCTTGCTCACGCCGAAGCCGTTTTGCAAAAAAAATGGCGCGCCGCGGCTCTTGACGCCGGTGTTAGTATGACCGATCCATCAACAGTTTATTTCCACCATGATACCAAACTGGCTGCCGATGTAATGCTTGAACCCGGTGTCTTTTTTGGCCCGGGCGTCACCATAGAGGCAGGCGTTACCATCAAGGCCTATAGCCATATCGAAGGCGCAGTCATCCGCTGCGGCGCAAGCGTGGGGCCTTTCGCGCGCCTAAGGCCCGGTGCAGACATCGGCCCACAGGCAAAAATTGGAAATTTTGTTGAGATCAAAAAAACTGACGTAGCCGCAGGCGCCAAAGTAAGCCATTTGTCTTATATCGGCGATGCATCGGTGGGCGCGGGGGCCAACATTGGGGCTGGCACCATTACCTGCAACTATGACGGCTTTTTAAAATATAAAACCGAAATTGGGCCCGGGGCCTTCATTGGATCTAATTCGGCGCTGGTGGCTCCGGTTACGATAGGTGACGGTGCGATTGTAGGGGCCGGAAGTGTTATAACCAGTGACATTAAAGCCGACGCCTTGGGTGTTGCTCGCGGCAAGCAACGTGAAATCACAGGCTATGCAAAGAAATTTCGCACCCAAAAGGCGGCTGAAAAAGCGGCTCAGAAAACCACTAAAACACAAAAATAAGCGTCCACATTTGCAACAGGCCCACCCCCCGGCAAGCCTTAACCCCCAGCAGGCCTTTAGCTTCTAGGTGTTAAAGTGATGCGCATATCCGTGGATCGCCTGCTGCGTTCAATTAAAATAATCACCACCCGCGTCGGCTTTTGAAATACAAAAGTAATATCATCGGATTGGAATTCGCTGATCAATTCCCAGCCGTCACCGGGCATGGTATCCAGAAAAAAACGTGCAACCTTATCGCTATCGGCCCTTACGCCCGCAAATATTTTTCCAAACGCATTGGTGCCGCCGCCCAAGATAACCGACCGTTTCGCATTGACAGTTGCACCTTTAGGCAGACGAATGTCGCCGATAGTACGTCCTTCTTTCAGCAGCAATTCCTTAGGTGGCTTCACGCCTGTTCCGTCATAAGCCGCAGCGTCTTGTGCCGCCACTTGCATTCCGCCCATCATCAAAAGCACCGAAACCAGCGCGCTTTTTACCAATTGTGCCATCTTAAACTCCCCGAGTACCCAATAGCTTATAAACAACCCTCCTAGAGAAACAGCCGCGTTTAGACATGCTCTATTCGGGTATCTTGATCTGAGCGAACTGTAAGCCACTGTATCCCTGCTGTCACTCGCTTTTTGTTCACAAAAACACTATCCATAGGCCGCAAAGCGCGACAAACCGCCAAATCTTGTGCTAAGAAGCATCAGAAACAAGCAACAGGAGCGTTGAATAAATGTGGCAAGGCGAGACAAAACCAACGGCACGCCCTCAGTTTGGCCGCGCGGCTCAAAGCTATGCAGAACACCGGCTTGGCTTTCCTGCTTCGATGTATGCGCGGCTTGCGGTTGAGGGATTGCTAAAAGCGGGGGCAGCCCATATTGATTTGGGGACAGGTACCGGCACTTTGGCGCTGTCAACCTCGATGATGGGGCTAAAATCTGTGGGGCTGGATATGGACCCCGCCATGCTGGACGCTGCGCGCACACTGGCCGCTAGTAGCGGGCTTAGAACCACATTTCGCCAAGCCCAAGCCGAAGAAACCTGTTGCGACGATGAAAGCCAAGACCTTGTTACCGCTGGCCAGTGCTGGCACTGGTTCGATCGGCCCAAGGCCGCTGCCGAAGCCCACCGCATCCTAAAGCCAGGCGGCTATCTGCTGATGTGCCATTATGACTGGATGGCTCATTCTGGCAATATGGTGGAGGCCACCGAAGACCTGATCCTTGAACATGCTCCCAACTGGACAGCCGCACGCGGCAACGGCATTTACCCCTTGTGGCTTCGCGATCTGGCCGAAGCGGGTTTTGTTGGCATCCAATCTTTCAGTTATGACGAACCAGCGGTCTATAGCCACAAGGCTTGGGTGCATAGGATCGAGGCCAGCGCTGGCATTGCCGCCCTTGACCCCACCGAGCGCGAGGCCTTTAAGGCCGCACTCACCGCCCTTTTGGCGCGCGACTTTCCTGCGGATCCCCTCCACACCCCACACCGGGTTTTCTGCTGCTGGGGCATGAAAAGCACAACACGGTAAACGGCATTTAACCGACATATAACCGGCATATAACCAGCATATTGAAAGCGGGACTTAGCTATTATGCAGCCTATAAATTCCGAAAAACTGCACCAAATCCAATCTGTGATGGACACTTTCGTCGCAGCCGGCCCCAATCGGTGTATCAGTGAAGGCGAAAACAAGGGTGCGGGGCGCAGTGTTAGTTTTTCTAGCATAGAGCCTGCCAGTCAAATTCTATCTGTAAGGGGCGGCACTGCTCGCCCTGCTGCCAGTGTCATCAAACTACCGCTCTTTATGGCCGCGTGCGCTTTGCACCAGAAAAACCAACTACCGCAGCAAACTTTCACAAAGCATGAGCTTGGCACAACACGCTATGCTTCAATAGTATCGGCCTTTGAGGATACGCACGCATTCACTTTAATGGAGATGATAAAGCTAGGCATTATCACCAGTGATAACCCTATCGCGGTTGCCATCACAAAGCTGGTGCCATTTCAGATTGTCAACAGCTTTATGGCGGCGATTGGCTGCTCTCAGGGCGCGCAGATGCAGGCTGGCTTTACCGAAGATGAACTGGGCCCCAAAGGGCGGGTCAATACACTCAGCACCGATGACTGCATCGTGATTTTATCCGAAATCAACGCGCGCTATCCGCTTATTTATGATGCAATGGCCAATAATTTACGCAATAGCCGGCTTAATCTTTTGCTGCCTGAAACGTGGGAAGCCCCCCACAAAACTGGCAGCTTGGAAGGTGTTGTCAATGATATTGGCCTAGTGGCGAACAAAGGGCGCAAGTTTGCGGTCGCCTTCTTAACCGACGGTGAACCCAGCCCCGAGAAAACCTCGGCAGAGATCGCCGCCACCACCTTAAAGATCGCAGAAATTTTCTTCGCTTAACCCCGCCTGCCCTGCCAGTGGCGAACCAGCGCTGTAAGGCCGGTTAGGGAAAACAGCAAAATCATGGTGCGCGATAAGATATGTTTGCTGGTGGTAAACAGGCTGGCCGTATCAACATTTGCCGCGTCGATATCTGGAAAAGCCAGCAGCATAGCGCGGATTTGCAGGTTTTCGCCCCAATCCACGACCGCCAAAACAATCGGCACTAAAGCCAAAACCCATAAGCCTTCCCGTGCGCGAAAACGGTACAGAAAGCCTGCAAAAAAGCCGCCGTAAAATACCGGGAACACCATATCCACCAAATTCGCCCATAAATAGGTAGCCCGCCCCTTTGCCCCGATATCGGTTAAAATCGCCATCAGC
The DNA here is from genome assembly GCA_015485385.1 of Kordiimonadales bacterium. Lineage (GTDB taxonomy): Bacteria > Pseudomonadota > Alphaproteobacteria > Sphingomonadales > Kordiimonadaceae > Kordiimonas. The sequence goes on from WFTS01000107.1 coordinate 17,952, forward strand.
GCCGCATGGTCATAGGAAAACTGAAGGTCGATCAACAGGCCATCCAAATCGGGAAGCATTTTAAAAATGCCAAATGTGATCACATTCAAGAGGATGAAATTCATCCACAAGACGGGGCTTTGACTTACAAAGTTCAGATACCGCTTCACCATTGCTTGCTCTCCATAAGAATAATCTATTTTCATGCTGGCACATTTTGGTGGGCGTATTAAAGTGCTTTATAAATATCGCCTTAGCGCCCTCCGTTTTTAGGGCCGCGATCAAGGATTTAGCACCCATTATGTTTGAGACTTCTAATGCTTGAGACCTCTTATGTTTAAGACTTCATTTGGACAAACCCCGCTGGATGATCAGCTTTCCGCCCTTGGCCTAAGCCAAGCCTATGCTGAAAATTTGGCCAAGGCCACGGCTTATACCAAAGCGCTGGCGGCGTCGGAGTATCTGCCGTTTGCCCGCCAGAAGGCCGACGGGGCTGATATGATGGGCCTCACAAGCTTGGCCGACCAGATCACGGCTGGTTTTCGGCATATGATCCTGCTTGGTACTGGTGGTTCTAGCCTTGGCGCGCAAGCGGCGATGGCCATCGCACGCTTTACACCCGGACGCGGTACAGTGATCCACACCCCCGACAGCTTGGACGCTTACGAGATGGACTTGCTGTTTGAAACGCTCAATCCGGCTGAAACCCATATTGTAGCGATTTCAAAATCAGGCTCCACCGGCGAGACATTGGCCCAATTGTTGGCCTGTCGGACATGGCTTAAAGATGCGCCCATCAGCCGCCCGGTGGCAGAGCATTTTTCCTTCATAACCGAACCGGGAAAACGTCCGCTAAGGGAATACGGTGAAACGCTTGGAAGCGTGATTTTGGATCATCCAACTGATGTTGGTGGACGCTTCAGTGTGCTGACAAATGTCGGTATGCTTCCGGTCGCGGTGGCAGGGCTTTCACCCCAAAAATTTCGCGAAGGCTGTGCTGTCACACTGGAAAATGTGACAAAAAGTCCCGAAACCTGCGCTGCGACTGTGGGGGCGGCGCTTTTGCATACGCTTGCGTCACACAAAGGTGTCACACAAACATTATTGATGCCCTACGCTGAAAGCCTGCGTGCATTTACGCGGTGGCATGGGCAGCTTTGGGCCGAAAGTTTGGGCAAAAACGGGCTTGGCACCACGCCTATTCGAGCCGTTGGCCCTGTGGATCAACACAGCCAGATGCAGCTATTTCTTGATGGCCCCAACGACAAGTTTTGCACCATCATAACTGTGCCGAGCTACGGCAAAGGACCGCGCATTAATCCAGCAGAAGCAAGGGCTTATGGC
>WFTS01000108.1 GCA_015485385.1 Kordiimonadales bacterium
CAAACAATCTATCCCGTGCCAAAGATGCCAACATCAGCCCGGCCAGTTTGTTTGTGCAGAAAATCAAGGCCAAGTCAGAGGACGGAAAGCGCTATTTAATCGCAGTTGATAAACTGTTTAAAACTGAGGCGCTGCAACAAATTAAACCAACTAAAAACCCCCGTCAGAAACCATGGGAATCCTTTCACCTTGGCGGTTTATCAAGCAGTAAAACGCGCATATCAGACGTGAAAAACTATCCGGAAAACATGGATATCACGGTGGATTATGTCTACAGCAGCGCATCGCCACTGAACCGTGGTAGCGGGCTGGATATTACCGATGCTCGCAACGTTAGGATACGGACACGCCACACCTTCCTCGAAATGCCAAAAAATGATTTCAAGCCTCGTTTCGACGATGCTCGCGTTGGGTATTTCCTAGACCTTGTCAATGATATGACCGATCAATCAGCGACCCCATGGCGCGACATGATCAATCGCTGGAACTTAGTTAAAAAAGACCCAACCGCAGCCATTTCAGAACCTGTGAAGCCTATTGTTTGGTGGATCGAAAATACCACGCCCGACACTTTACGCCCAATCATCAAAAAGGCTGTTGAAAGCTGGAATATCGCCTTTGAGAAAGCCGGCTTTAAAAATGCCGTACAGGTCAAAACTCAACCTGATGATGCTAATTGGGACGCAGGAGATGTTCGCTATAATGTATTGCGCTGGACATCAAGCCCTCGCCCTCCGTTTGGTGGATATGGGCCCAGCTTTACTAATCCACGAACGGGGGAAATTCTCGGCGCGGATATCATGCTAGAATATTCTTTCCTCACAAACCGCCTGAATGCCTCTGAGGTTTTTGAAACCGCCGCACTTGGTTTGGATCAAAAACAAGACGCTGAGGATTATATCGCAAGTATGAAAGCCCACGAGCAGCAATGTAACATGGCTGGCAACTTGCAAATGAGCAACATGCTTGGCCAAGCCCTTGCCTCTGCCTTGGATAAAGGAGAAGGCGTTACCAATAAACTTGTGGAAGAAAGTATCTATTATCTGATGCTGCACGAAGTTGGACACACACTTGGCCTAAACCATAATATGAAAGCCAGTCAGGCTCGGTCTTATGCTACCGTGGACGACATCAGCGCACAAGAGGGTGGCCTTGTAGGCTCGGTCATGGATTACCCAGCAATTAATTTTGCTGCTCCGGGCAAAAAGCAAGCGCATTATTATACTGTGCGGCCAGGTGACTATGATATTTGGGCGATCCAATTTGGCTACGATCCTGACTTGGATGATCCAGTCAAACGTGAGGCACATTTGGCGCGTTCGAATGAAAAAACACTCGCCTTTGGAAACGACGCAGATGATATGCGCTCACCTGGTAAGGGGATTGATCCCCGCGTTAACATTGGGGACATGACCGACGATGCCGTGCAATTTGCCGCAGACCGTTTCAAACTTGACCGCCGCGCTATGGGCGAGATTAAAGACAAATTCACCAAAGACGGCCAAAGTTATCAAAAGCTCAGGAATGCCTATTTCATCCTCACACGGGATATCTTAACGCAAGGCCGGGTCATCTCGCGCTATATTGGCGGAGTGTATGTAAACCGGTCTGTTGCTGGGCAAGAAGGTGCCGTTGCTCCTTACCGCCCTGTTGAGCTTGCAAAGCAAAAGCAGGCTATGAAGTTGCTTCGGAACAATATCTTTGCCCCCGATGCCTTTTCAACAGACCCTGATCTGATCCAACATCTCGCCATTCAGCGACGGGGTTTCTTCCACTTTGGCGGAACTGAGGATCCGAAATTGCACGCACGCGTCAATAGCATTCAAGCTGATATCCTTGCGCAGCTCATGCATCCTAGAACCTTGATGCGCCTAACCGATGCTGCCCTGTACGGTAATGAATATACTGTCACCAACATGATGGGGGATCTCACCGATGCTATCTTTGAAGATGATAGCCGCGGGGCTGTGAATACATATCGGCAAGAACTGCAAATCTACTATGTACGAGGCTTGATCAGCATGTTGAAAGACAAAAAATATGATTATGTCGCAGTTTCAAATGCCCACGCAAACTTGCGCCAGATCAACAAAGACATGAGCCGGTGGCGCGGCGATGCGGCCACACGAGCGCACCGTGACCATATTAAGTTTTTAATAGACAAAGCACTTGAGGTTTACCAAGGCTAACGCCTCATACAAAAACAAGATTTATGCTCATATAAAAAACAGCAAACGGCGGCCTTTTGGTCGCCGTTTTTGTTCGGTGATGTGATATTTTCAAAGACATCTCTGCCCCGCCTGAGACACTTTTTGGCTCAGTGTGATATTAGCCACCTGCGGGCTCGGCGCTGCGCACGCTCCATAGCTTTTTTGTCCAGTTCAAGCGCCACTTCACAGCGATCAACCCAGGCACGGTTCACCCCGTGAATGGCGGCGAGATTAAACCATTTATGGGCTTCCACAAAATCTTGGTCCACCCCTTGCCCGGTCGAGTAAAGCAAACCCAAATCATACAAAGCCTCAGCGCGTCCAGCCTCAGCCTGTATCATCCGGTCTGCAACATAATCATATAAATCGCTATCTTTTCGCCCCATCTCAATTCTCCAAAAAAGCACACCTTGCACGCTTTTTATTATAAATTTCTGACGAAGAACGGCCCTGCTCTCAGTCAAAGAACAGGCGTATATCGGGGCATGAACGGACAGTCTCAAGCATCTAACATTTCCGATGCTTGCCAATGATCATAGCAAAAAAAACTGATGATAAGAAGTCATTAAGTATCTAACGCGTATGATATGCATGCATCTCGCTTACAGTCCTGAGTTTATGCACGATCAACTATCTGACTGGCACGTGCAAACTGATCTGAAACCCGCCGGTATTAAGTTCAGTTGGCACTAAGCACTGGAGACAGCGGTGGAGACTAAAAATAAGTCTGCGCGTATTTTACTGGTAGAAGATTCAGCCTTCTATTCTGCTGTGCTGTGCGAGCAACTCAAAAAAATACCAAATTTAACCGTCGATAGTGCCGCCACCCGTAAAGAAGGCCAGTATTTTTTAGACACACACGGCAACGACTATGCCTTGGCCCTTGTTGATTTGGCCTTGCCCGATGCCCCGAATGGGGAATTTGTTGAGTGTGCATTAATGAGCGCTGTCCCAACGATTATATTTTCCAGTAATTTTGATCCTGAATTAAAGGCCAAGTTGTTCGCCAAAGGTATCATTGACTATGTCATCAAAGACAGCCCTGTCGCAATTGATTATTTAATCGAATTAATCACATTCCTGCTGTTCCAAAGTGGCCAAAAAGCCTTAGTCGCCAGCAGCGACAAAGCATTAAAACGACAGCAAGTTCACTTACTTAGCAATTTGAAAATGGAGGCATGGGCATGTGATAGTGCAGCAGATGCCAAGAAACTTCTTGCCCGTCACCATGATTTTACCCTAGCGCTTATCGGCGATACGTTAAAGGATTGCACCGGCATAGAACTGGTCGGCGCTTTACGGCGTTCACATACAGCCGCGCAACTTTCCATCTTAGCCATCCCTGACGATAGCCGCTATGCCTCACAATATTTAAGGTACGGGGCGAATGATTTTCTGCGCCAACCCTACTCCCCGGAAGAATTTCAGTGCCGAGTGCTCAATGCGGTGAAATCTAAAAGGCACCTGCATTCCTTGGAAACTGCTGCAACGCGTGATTTCCTGACAGGACAACTCAATAGACGCGCCTTTTTCGAGGCTGCAACGCCAATTGTTGCTCATGCCAAACGTGCAAGGCATCCCCTTGCTCTGGTCATGGTTGATATTGATCATTTCAAAAAGATCAACGATCGTTACGGCCATGCTGTCGGCGACACGGCATTAAAGATAATTGCAGCCACACTTCGCAACGAACTGCGTGAAACTGATATAATCGCTCGTTTTGGCGGCGAAGAATTTTGTATCTTGATGCCAGACATCAACGAAATCGAATTGCCGACTGTATTAGACCGATTTTTAAAAGCGATGCGCAGCATCAGCATACCACATGCACGAGGCTTCACAGGCGTGACCGCCAGCTTTGGTAGTGCGCGGCACGCTGATATTGGGTTGGAACAACTGATAAAACTGGCCGATGACGCCCTTTATGATGCCAAACACAGAGGCCGCGACCGATTTATTGTATCCAAAATGCCTTATTCATCCGATGTTCAGCATGGAATAGCATAATAGACGATGAAATATTGCCTGAAAACTGCCTTTTTACCGCCTTTATTAGCGGCCATTCTTGGCAATGAACAGTAGCATAGGATGTAAAAATGAAATCAACACACATGAAGTTTGCCGTAGCTCTGCCGCTTGCGCTTTTTGCGGGGGCTTGTGCTCCAAATATGTCCTCGAATAGTTATGATGCGCGCTCGGTAGGGGAAGTCCGCAGGATCGAACGCGGTACAATCCAAAGCTACCGTTGGGTTGAAATTCGCGGTCCCCGAAGTGGTGTTGGCACTATGGCTGGGGCTGGCATAGGCGCTGCCGCGGGGTCTACCATTGGCGGTGGACATGGAAGCGGAGCGGAAAATGTTATTGGCGCTATTGGCGGAGCCCTTCTTGGCGGTTTACTTGGCAGTAGCATCGAAAAAAATGCAACAAAACAAAGTGGCTTTGAATATGTAATCCGGACCGAGAGCGGTGCTTTGGTTAGTATTGTGCAAGCCGATACACAGCCCCTGCCCGAAGGTGCGCCTGTGCTAATCCACTTTAGCGGCACACGAAGCCGCGTCGTGTTTGATCACAATGCTATGCGCCCTGACCGTAACACTCGTGATGATGTGCCTCAGCAATATGGCAACGAGGAGCACAGCGAACAAGACGGGGGCCATTAAGGTCTAATAATTCTGACTATATCTGTATTCGTTCAGACCTTATCTGACAGTCGTTGCGATCTGAGAGGGTTGCAAGGATGACAGTTACCGATTTTGTGTTGGTGCCTGTCAGATCATATCTGAACTACTATAATTAAGGCCCGTTTCTAGCCTAATTTTTTCATCACCTCGGATAGCCTTTTCACGCAATCGGGTGATTTATAATGCTTCCAACCATAAATTCATCCTTTGTGATCAGCCCCATTTGTGATCACCTCCATTTATGAACTGCGGGCGTAGCTGCGCCCTGCCAGCTTTCTGGCGAAGCCTCCACGGCGTTTGAGCGCGACTTCAGTAAATCTCAGTAGGATAAGACTATATACGGCTTTTCACAAAGGCCGATAAAGGCTCAATATATTTCAACCCCATAGACCGTACACATTAAAATCAACGCACATTTGCTGCTGATTTTAATGTGTGACGAGTTAAGTAAATTCGTTAAGGCCAAACGCCGAGAGACCCTTTTAGAGACATTCAACCTCCCCCGAGATAATCAACCTGCCCTATTAAACCTCTAAGGTTTTTCGGTCTCATCATAAATATATTCCACCGTCCATTTGGTGCATACATAGTTGCCCCGCACTTCGTCGTAGCGCACACACGTGCGCACTTCTTTCGGTGGCTGGTAAGTTTGAGTTTCGTTACGGTGGCGTCCGTTGGTATCAAAATTACTGCCAGAATAACCGCCAGCGGCTTGATAATTATTGCTATTCGATTGTGTTGCTTGTGCGCCGATAGCAGCTCCAACCACGCTTCCAATTACAGCCCCCGCTGTTCGGTTATGGCCGCCGTCAATTTCGGCTCCGATAATACCGCCAACAACACCGCCAAGAAAAACACCCGCAACATTATCGCCCACGCTAGAGCTATAATAACCTGTGCTTGAATAGCGGCTACTTTGGCCATTAGGGCAATATGATCCATAATGATAATGCTGGTGTCCGTGATTCCAAAGCCAATCTGAACGCCCCGAAACATACCCGGAATAAAGCGGCCAATCCCCAAAGAAACCGTAATCGGCACCGTACCAATATCCGGGCCGATAGCCACTATAGTACCCATGCCCATAACCATAGCTGGATGAATACCCGTAGCCAAACCCTAGGCCGCCGTAATAATGACCAAATCCAAAATATGCCCCTAAACCGCTATGGCCCGCACCGTACCCTCTGTTATGGCCATACGAGCCACGATAATGGGTACGTTGGCTGCCTGCGTAATGATCACCACTGCGGGTATTTCCGCCGTTATGGCGGCGCGACCTGTCATGATCACGATTATTGTTGTGGCCACGTGCATTATTATGGTTGCGGTCGCCATCATAACTGCCGCGACTGTGATCCCGCGAACCTCTGCCGCCTCGTGAACCATCATGATCCCGGCTACCACTATTTCCGCGAGCACCGTTATGTGTCCCACTTTGCCTGTGCGTCCGGCCACTTGAGCTGTGCCCACCACTGTTTCTTCGTCCACCAGATCCGCGCGCTGTGTGTCCACCTGAGCGACCACGATTGCCCGCATGACCTTTGCTACCGCCTCCTCTACCACTGGCAGCATACAAACGGACATCTGGGTCAAGCCTGTTGCTTCTATCCTGAGGCGGAATAGGTTCTAATGGCAGCTGGGCATTGTTTTGGGCACGCCGCCCGGCCTTCGCATGATTTTTGCGATCAACAGGCGTGCGAGCATGATCAACGGACCGACGCCCCGACCTTTTGACCGGTTGATTTAGACGCCCCGACCTACTCACCGCTTGATTTAATGGCCGGCTGGTCGCGTGCTGGACCGAAGGCCGTTCAGAGCGTGTATTTGACCGTCTTTTTACCCGGTCTTCCATCCGATCTTCAGCGCGCGCACTGGAACGATTAGTGGGACGTTGTACAGGCCGACTATTTTGCCGAATAACAGGCTGATTTACCCCTCGCGTTCGTATGGGTGATAAATTTTCTGCTCTGCTGACCGCTGTATTCCCTTGTTTGCTCACTGGGCGGCTTTGCACATGATCTCGATTGTTAGTCGCCACACGGTGCTTGCGCCCCCCTGCTCTGCCTTCATCGCGCGCTCTGTGGCGCGCGGCTTTTGGTACATTTGCCCGGTCTCGGCTAGAATTACTGCTGTGTTTTGGAGATTTTTGGAACGTTTGACTTCTATGAGTTCCAGTTTCAGACCTCATTTTACCCGCATAAACGGCTTCCATAGGCAATAAAATTGCTGTTGTCGCCAAAAGGATCAGTGATTTTCTAAACATATAGGCCTCCAATCATCATGCGATCAGACTATCGCAACCAAACTGAACGCAGCATGAACTATAATCATGCGTCTCTATTAAAATCATATGTCTCTAATAAAAAGACACACAATAAAATTCTGTCCCATGGAAGCCCGGTTGCGTCATGTATCTGGAACAGTTGAGAGCATAAGCGGTCTATGGGAAAGTTACCCGTACGTCACTCCCACGCAACACCATCCAACATATCCCCGATAAAACCCATACCGGGCGCAAGCCCCCTTTTGTCGGAAACAGTAACGCTGGTTGTTTTACTTAACCCATCTTTGTTGAGCGCTAAAGAAAGGCTTTTTAGAATGTCAGTCAATGGGCTTGAAACCGCCACATAAGTAAAGCGAGCCTTTAAAAACCAATCGTTTCGTTTGGATGTCCATACACCAGTATGATAATCAACGCCGTCAAGTTTGACCTTAAGCAGGTGATAGGGGCCAGTTGCCGCACCGTTAATCTCAGATTTGTATGTGCCGCTCTGGATAAGTTCGGCATTTGACCATCTTTTTACGATCTGCCTAGCAGCATCATTTCCATAGTCTTGTGCAGTTGCATCAGGGATGCTGAACAAAGATTTATTGGTCACATACAATGTTAGCTCAGGGATGGGGTTTTTTGCTTCGCTATTATTATCTGTATAAATCACGCCAACGTCCAAGCCTTGATCGTTAAAATCGATAACTTTCAGGCGTGTATACGAGCCAAGCTTTTCAGGAAATCCAACGCCGCTGGTATTGTGGACAAGAACACCGGGGCGCGGCGTGGACCAAATATCTGTGTTGGTATCGACCAGCGTTTGTGGCGGAGGCAGTTCAGCCCCACAAGATGCAAGAAAAAATAACAGCCCAATCGTAACAAAAGATTTCACACGACACTCCCCAAAATTGAATTTCCTGACGATAGGAAATGCGGTGAACAATGGCCAATAAATTCTATCCCGCGGTTATAACCATAAGCACGTGATCTCATTAAAGACGCAAGGCAGGAAGGGGAATATTAAGATGGTCCTTGGTTTTCTAGGTGATTTTGGAATAGGTAACGGTTTAGCAAAAAAAGATGCTAGAACATCCGCTCGCGAACGACATGAAGATCTAGATACCTTAAGTGCCTGAAAGCAATGTGGTTTTGGAAATACCGCTTTTAATGATACCAATACCGCAACCTCCAAACCTTAGAATTGATACAAAATGAAATTTGGCATTAAAAAAGCCCGCTTATCACAGCGGGCTTTTTTGTATCTTGGTTTTAGGTGGCTCTAGCCATCAAGCTTAGGTTTTAACAACTGGTTCACCACCCCGGGATTGGCTTTGCCGCCAGTGGCTTTCATCACTTGGCCAACAAAAAATCCGATCAGCTTGGTTTTTCCTGCCCGGTACTGTTCCACCTGACCCTGATTGACTGCGATGATCTCGTCAATAATGGCTTCAATCTCGCCGGTGTCAGAAACCTGCTTCAAGCCTTTTTCTTCAACGATCACGTCCGCATCTTTACCTGTCTCAAACATAATTTCGAACACATCTTTGGCAATGCGGCCAGAAATAGTGCCGTCTTCGATCAATGAGAGCAAGCCTGCACCCTGCACAGCGGATACAGGGCTTTCACCAATAGTTTTGCCAGCCTTGTTCAATGCACCGAACAAATCGCCGGTCAGCCAATTGGCCGCTTTACTTGCCACATCAGCAGCCTCTTTTTTGGTCGCCGTTACCACCGCATCCAAAAGGGCTTCAAAGAAATCCGCTTGTTCTTTTTCCGCAACTAAAACACTGGCCGTATAATCATTCAAACCAAGCGCCTCAACCAAACGGGCTTTTTTAACATCTGGCAATTCTGGAAGGCTGGCACGCGCGGCCTCAACAAAGGCATCATCAAATTCAACCGGCAAAAGGTCTGGATCAGGAAAATAGCGATAATCATGCGCTTCTTCCTTAGACCGCATCGACCGAGTTTCGCCCTTAACCGGGTCAAACAACCGAGTTTCCTGATCAATAGAACCGCCTTCTTCAAGGATATCCACCTGACGCCGTGCCTCAATTTCAATAGATTGGCGCACAAAACGTACCGAATTAATGTTTTTCAGCTCACAGCGAGTGCCCAAAGGTTCCCCTGCCCTGCGCACAGAAACATTTACGTCAGCTCGCATGCTGCCTTGCTCCATATTGCCGTCACAGCTGCCTATATAGCGTAAAATTGAGCGAATTTTGGTTACATAAGCGCCCGCTTCTTCAGGACTTGTCATGTCCGGTTTTGAAACAATTTCCATCAAGGCAACGCCTGAACGATTAAGGTCCACATATGTCATCTGCGGATGCTGATCATGCATTGATTTACCGGCGTCTTGCTCTAGGTGGATACGCTCGATACCAACATCTTTTGTTTTGCCGTCGCCCATATCTAATTTCACGACACCTTCGCCCACAATCGGGTGCGTAAATTGTGAAATTTGATAGCCTTGAGGCAGATCAGCGTAAAAATAATTTTTGCGGTCAAAGACTGAAAACTTGTTGATCTGCGCGCCCATTGCAAGGCCGGTGCGCACACCTTGGCGGATACATTCCGCGTTAATTGTTGGCAACATGCCCGGCATGGCCGCATCTACAAGCGAAACCTGTGTATTGGGTTCCGCGCCAAATTCAGTGGAGGCCCCAGAAAATAATTTTGCGTTCGAAGTGATTTGAGCATGAATTTCTAGGCCGATCACTACCTCGAAATCATCTTTAGCGCCCTGAATTACATATGTCATTTTGCGCTCCTCCACCATAGTTCGGGCTCTGCAAGACTGCCGACGGCATCCTCCAGCACACCAGAGACTTTAAACACAGTTTCTTCATCCCATGCTTTGCCCAGAATTTGCAGCCCCAAAGGCAGACCATTCTTGTCCACGCCAGCCGGTACGTTTGCCCCCGGCAGGCCTGCAAGCGATGCAGGCACAGTGAACACATCGTTCAAATACATTGCCAAGGGATCATCGGATTTCTCGCCCGGCGCAAAGGCGGCAGACGGAGCGGTTGGAGTAAGAATAACATCCACTTTCTCGAACGCCGCCTTAAAATCATTGGAAATCAACTGACGTACTTTCTGTGCTTTCAGATAATAAGCGTCATAATAACCCGCTGACAGCACATAAGTGCCGATCAAAATCCGGCGCTTGACTTCATCGCCAAAACCCGCCGCCCGCGTATTATAATACATATCATCCAAGCTGCCGTTATTCCCTGTTTCACGCAAACCATAGCGCACGCCGTCATAGCGCGCCAAGTTAGAGGAAGCCTCAGCAGGGGCGACAATATAATATGTCGGCAGTGCATATTTGGTGTGCGGCAAACTGATATCGATGATTTCAGCGCCAGCATCCTTTAAAAGATTTTTGCCTTTTTCCCATAAAGCCTCAATTTCAGCAGGCATACCCTCAAGGTGATACTCTTTCGGGATACCAATTTTCATGCCGCGAATATCACCGGTTAGGGCAGCTTCGAAATTTGGGACAGCCAAATCAGCGCTGGTGCTGTCTTTAGCGTCAAAGCCTGCGATGCTTTCCAGCATGATCGCGCCGTCGCGAACACTGCGCGTAACAGTGCCGGCTTGGTCTAGTGAACTTGCAAAGGCCACCATGCCGTAGCGGCTGCACCGACCATATGTTGGCTTGAAGCCAAACGTGCCAGTGAAGGACGCTGGCTGACGGATCGACCCACCCGTATCAGACGCCGTTGCCCCCATCGCCGCAAACCCAGCCACAGACGCCACCGAACCACCCGAAGACCCTCCGGGCACAGTATCCGTAGTGCCGCGCCGCCACGGATTTTTCACAGGGCCGTAATAGCTGTTCTCATTGGATGAGCCCATAGCGAATTCATCCATGTTCAATTTACCGAGCATCACCGCGCCGTCATCCCACAGGTTCTGCGTAACCGTGCTTTCATATTCTGGCTTAAAACCATCAAGAATATGGCTGCACGCCTGCGTATGCACACCCTTAGTCGCAAAGAGGTCCTTGATGCCCACCGGAATACCGGTCATGCCCTTAGCTTCACCCGCTTGAATTCTGGCATCAGCGGCATCAGCCTGTTCCAAAGCAGTCTCAGGGGTTTTGACAATGAAAGCGTTCAAATCGTCAAAACCATCGACCGCAGAGATATGCGCCTCAGTGAGTTCGCGCGCGGTGATATCACCTTTGGCCAGCAGGTCGCGGGCCTCAGCAATTTTTAATTTTGTTAAATCCGTCATGGTTCCGGCGTCCTATTCAATCACTTTAGGCACAGCAAAAAAGCCGTATTCGCTGTTTGGTGCGTTTTTCAAGACGCTTTCCTGCTTATTCCCGTCTGTTACCTGATCCGCGCGCCACCGCAGTTTCACGTCGACAACTGAAGACATAGGTTCAACGTTATCGGTGTTCACTTCCTCAAGCTGTTCAACCCATCCAAGGATATTGTTGAGTTCGCCAGCCAAGGGCTCTAGTTTGTCATCTGCTACTTTGATGCGCGAAAGCCGCGCAATTTTAGCAACGGTTTTTGTGTCGATATTAGACATGAAAATACCTATCTACGTCAGGCGGGTGTACAGAAAAACGGTTGAAATCAGCGCGGAACTTAACGCCTGAAACCAGTCGGGGCAAGCAGGGAATCACAGTGTCGAAGCCAAAAGTTGAAATACGTGAAGCAAAGACATCGGATGCTCGGTCTCTAAACCGCTTTGTTCGCTCAATTTTTACCACATCCCGACACCTGATTACCCGCGCGCAAGAGTTCCGGTCAGGCTCGTTTAAGCAGCGTGGCTGGATAGCCAGAAAAAACAGTAATTCACATGAGATATGCCTCGTTGCCGTCACCGACAAAACCGTCATTGGCATGTTAGATAGCTGGACGGACCGCCGACAACGTGTTGCACACGGCACTTGCTTTGCTATGTCGGTTGCCGAGCAATGGCGATCAAACGGTATTGGTCGTGCTCTGTTAGAAGCCTTCATTGATTGGGTGAGAAAGCACCCCTCTCTTGAACGCATTGAACTACATGTCCATAGTGACAATGAGAGTGCGATCAAACTATATGAAAGCTGTGGCTTTAAGCGTGAAGGCGTGCGAAAAGGCGCGGTTAAATATGAAGATGGGCGCATTATTGATGATATTATCATGGCGCTCTGGCCCTAACGCAATCACTGGACACCCGGCATGTCTCAACACACAACAAGGCGAAAAATCAAACCGGCGGCTAAATTTTTATTAGCCATTGCCGCCCTCGTTAGCCTGTTCATTCTCGCGGCTATTATCTTTGGCTTATGGTCCTATGCCAACCCCGTTCAGATGTTACGCATTGCCTTTACTCCAGACCATGCCTTCGCTGAAAGTGAGGCTGACCCTCAGCTCGACTATAATAAAGATACTAGCTGGGCAGCCCTGCCTGACAAATACTCCTTCGCTTCGGCTCGGCCTGAAGGCGTGCTAGACATCGCCCAACACCCTGCTGTCGATATTTTTTTCATCCACCCGACAACATATCTGAAAAGAACATTTTGGAACGCCCCTTCTGACGCAAGCGAAGCCAATGAAAGGCTTGCAAACCGTGTGCTCAAACATCAAGCAAGCGCCTTCAATCTTGCTGGCCGCATATTCGTGCCGCGCTATCGTCAGGCAACATTTGGTGCATTTTTTGACATTAGAGACAACGGCAAGAAGGCTATTTCTCTGGCTTTTATAGATGTGCTCGCTGCTTTTGATAATTTCATTCAAAACCGCAGCAACGGCAGGCCATTCATTCTTGCTGGTCACAGTCAAGGTTCGTTGCACTTACTAACACTTCTCCAAAAGCGAATCTCAGGGACAGCCCTGCAAGCCCGAATGGTAGCAGCTTATGTGATCGGTTGGCCCGTTAGCATTGAGGCTGACCTTGGCGCCTTGCCCGGCATAAGTGCCTGCCAAACCGCAAACGACACCGGCTGCGTAATCTCATACCAAACTTTCGGACAAGGTGGTGATCCAGCTTTTACCCTTAGCTATATGAATAGCTCAACTGGTCTTGGCGGCATGCCTCGCAAAGGCACTCAAATGCTATGCACCAATCCGCAAAGTTGGAAAATTGGAGGCAGCGGGACGCGGACAGAGCATCTTGGCGCAATCGTTCCGCAAGCCCCGAACGCGAAGCTTGGCAAACCTATCGCAGCCTTTACTGATACACAGTGCGGGACTGACGGTATTTTATATATTCAAGGCCAACCGGGAGCTGATTGGCAGCCCTTGAAAATGTTCGGCGAAAATTACCATGCTTATGATTATCATATGTTTTATATGAATATCCGCGAAAATGCAGCCACGCGTGCACGGGCTTGGTTATCGCACAGTAAGACTAACGTATCGCAAGACAGTCAGCCATGAGCCATATTGTTAATATTTCCCAGCTCCGCGCCAAACTAGGACCGCGCCAGCGTATTTTGGGCATGGATCCGGGCACAAAAACCATTGGTCTCGCGTTGTCTGATCTCACGCTTACCATCGCCACCCCTTTGGAAATTATCCGACGCACAAAATTTAAAACCGATGTGGCACGCCTGCGCGAAATCGTTGAACAAGAAGATATCGGCGGATTTGTCATAGGCTGGCCAGTCAATATGGACGGCTCGGAAGGGCCTCGCTGCCAGTCCACTCGGGCCTTTTCCAACAATCTGGCCGCAGCGTTTGATCTACCGCATGTCTTGTGGGACGAACGCCTTTCAACCGCCGCGGTTGAACGCACATTGATTGAGGCTGACAGCAGCCGGAAACGTCGCAAGCAAGTGATCGATAAAATGGCAGCGGCTTATATCCTGCAAGGAGCACTACATGCGATTTAGTGCGCTTAGCGGGCTAGGGGAAATTTGCATGTCCTCTGCGGCCCTCGGCCCCTCCGTCTTGAGAAGGACCTTGCAGGCATTCAAAATACCGCATATAAGGCCATTTTGATGAGCACGCAATTAACCAGTCCGGTTTCCTACCCGCGCGCGGATGTTGATCCGCCTTCGGGCTCGCTTTTTCCTCATAAACATCTTCTTGGCATCTGGAATCTTGATCCTACAGCGATCAAACACCTGCTGGATACGGCAAACACATACGCCGAACAGAACCGCCAGCGGCATAAAACATCAGCCTCTTGTGCTGGCTTGA
>WFTS01000109.1 GCA_015485385.1 Kordiimonadales bacterium
GCCCTATTATATTATGCTTAGCAATCAATTCGTAAAAAAATCCCCTCAAAAAGCTGAGGAAATATGGTCAGCGACTAAATTGCTTCGGGAAAGTGTAAGCGATCAAATCATACAGCAATATTGATATTGTTTGCGGCTGAAATCTGACCCTCTAGCCTCAAACGCTCGTAAAATTCCCTAAATTTTCGGGTAACAGAGCTGAAAGAGCACTGATTTCTGCTGGGTTGCCAGTGGTTAGAAGGCACACGCGCCCAAAAGGACTGGCCTCAGGTTTTGCGGGACCCTCAGCATACCGAGACCGTCTGATTAGATAATCCTTTAGTGAAGCAGCGACAATATCAGGCTGTGACATGATCACCGTATTTGCGGGTAGAGCTGCCTCAAATAAATGCCGTACCAGCGGGAAGTGTGTACAACCTAGCACGACAGCGTCCGGTATGGATGTGCAAGCTTCATTGACATAACCTGTTACAAGGCCCGAAAGGGGCTGTTCACCCGCGCCGCCTTCAATGGCATCCACTAACCCCGGGCAGGGCTTGGTGAGCAAGTGCAGATGGGGTGCCCTTTTCTGGACTTCCTCCGCGTATGCTCCGCTTTCGACGGTTTTTCTTGTGGCAAACAGCATGATGTTTTTACGGGGTAAATCGCCAGCTAGCGGATGCTTTTGCGACCAAGGCACGCCGGTTAACGCCTCGACCATTGGAACAAGGACGCCGAGAATGCGGTTACCCGGATAGGCGTCTTCTAGCCAGTTTTGTTGAAGTGTGCGCAGGGCCACTGCCGCAGCCGTGTTGCAGGCCAATATAACAAGGCGGCACCCTTTCTTCATTAAGGTGTCCACGCCGCGCCGGGTTAGATCAACGATTTGCTGGTTACTACGGTGGCCGTAAGGAGCGTTTGCATGGTCCCCTAGATACAGGAAGTCCTGCTCAGGCATTTGTTTTCTAAGAGCCGCCAAAATGGTAAGCCCCCCAGAACCTGAATCAAATATACCGATCATCGAAAGTTTTCAGCCACAAAGCCGCCTTATGTCTCTAACCCATATTCTGCCACTTTTCGGTACAAGGTCGATCGCCCCATGCCAAGCCTGCGTGCAACTTCGGCCATTTTCCCGTCATAGCGGGTAAGGGCTGCTGCAATAATGTCTGCCTCAAGATCATCCAGCTTGCGGAAGTGACCATCTGCATTTTCCAGCGGCAATGTGGCATCACTATGGCTTGGTGTTGGCCTTGTAAAGGCCTGAGATGAGTGTTGGGAGGAAAGTCTGTGGCTGGACGGTCTATTTACAGCGCCTGTTGAGGCCATTCTGTGCTGTTCAAATAAACTGGGAAAATCCCGTGGAACGAGGGTTTCGCCTTCCGAGAGAATAACCGCTCTAAACAAAGTATTTTGCAATTGCCGGATATTGCCGGGCCAATGATAGCTGCTGATCGCACTGAGGGCCGCGTTTGATATTTTGCGCAGGGGTAGATCTTCCATGTGAGAAATCTGGGCAAGGAAAAAATCCGTTAAAGCCGGGATATCGTCTTTGCGGTCTCTTAAAGGAGGCAGCAGGATTGGATATACATTCAAACGGTAAAATAAATCTTCGCGAAACGCCCCTTCTTGGATGCGGTCGGATAAATTCCGGTTGGTGGCTGAGATGACGCGTATATCTACTTGAATACTTTGTTTTCCCCCCACTGGATCAATTATTTTCTCTTGCAGAGCCCGGAGTAATTTGACTTGCACATCAAGGGGTAGTTCGCCAACTTCATCTAAAAAAAGTGTGCCGCCATGCGCTTCTTGGAACTTGCCTTGGCGCTTTTCCGTCGCGCCCGTGAAAGCACCTTTTTCATGACCAAATAAGATGCTTTCCACCAAATTGGCGGGAATAGCGCCGCAGTTTACGGCAACAAAGGGTTTGTCGGCACGCTCACTAGCATCATGAATTGCACGCGCAAAAACCTCCTTACCCACGCCAGATTCGCCTTCGATAAGAACAGGGATGCTTGCACTTGCAGCTTTGCGCGCCAGTTTGGTGGCTACTTGCATCACTGCACTGTCACCAATTAAATTGTTAAATCCAACCGAAACCATCGTGTCTGCAACAGGGGCTATCTCTCCAACAAAGCTGGTGGTCTCCATCGCGGCGGCAAGTGCGGTCCGGATGCGTTCAGCACTGGCTGGTTTGACAATAAAATCGTTGGCGCCCGCCCGCATGGCATCCACAACGGTTGTGATTGAGGAATGCGCCGTTAGCATAACCACAGGCAAGTTTGGCAAGTCTGGACGAATGGCTTCTAAAACTTCAATGCCGTTCATGCCGGGCATGACAAGGTCTAACAGCACAACGTCTATGATTGGGGCTTTATTGTCGGTCAGACGGGCCACAGCCTCAGCACCGGACAGGGCCGTTTCCACAAGATAACCCGCACGGGATGTCACGCCTTCAAGCAGCGCTATTTGTGTAAGCTCGTCTTCTACGATGAGTACTCGTTTGCCCGTCATGTTCTTCCCTTTTCTTGCCGAATCATCGGCAGCGTCAGGGTGTATCATTTCAGGACAGTTCTTAACAAAATGGAAATGATAAAATTCTATCTATTTTTGCTATTTTGCTTTCAACCATAAGTTTCCCCTTTGTCATCACCCCATTTGTGATCCCCTCCTTGTGACCAAACCGGACGGGACTGCGCCCCGCCAGCTTTACGGCGAAGCCCGCGCGGTGTTTGAACGCCACTTCAGTAAAACTCAGTTGGAAAGACTATATTTTGCCGATTTTCGCCGAAGAGCGGGATATTTTCTTGCGTGGCCCTCCATATGCGCTAGGCTCATTTTGCATGATATTGGCCCTCAGTGAGTGAATCGAGACAAATAAAGATTATTGCAAAGAATAAAAAGTGCCAGCATGCCTGTATTTTCTAGTGTTTTAACGGTTCTCGGGAGGACAACTTATGAAATTGGCGGTAATTCGGGAAAGGCGCGATGCTGAAAAGCGTGTCGCAGCATCGCCCGAAACAGTGAAAAAATTGATCGGGATGGGCTTTGACGTTCAGGTAGAAGCCGATGCAGGCATGGGGGCATCTATCCCAGATGATGCCTTCACTGCGGTGGGCGCGACGATAAAGCCTGATCTCAAGGCCACAATCAACGATGCAGATGTGATTTTCTCAGTTCAGGGTATTGAGGCTGAAGATGCGGTGCTTGCGAAAAAAGGCGCGCTTCAGTTGGCAGTATTAAACCCCTTTGTTGAAAAAGACCGCATCAAAGCATATGCAGACGCTGGTATGATGGCAGTGGCCATGGAATTTGTTCCTCGCATTACCCGCGCCCAATCAATGGATGTGCTTTCAAGCCAGTCTAATTTAGCGGGCTATAAGGCGGTTCTGGATGCGGCCTCTGAATTCGGCCGTGCATTCCCGATGATGATGACAGCGGCGGGCACTGTGGCGCCTGCTAAGGTTATGATTATGGGGGTCGGGGTTGCGGGGTTGCAAGCGATTGCTACCGCCCAGCGGCTCGGCGCGGTGGTAAGCGCCACCGATGTGCGCCCTTCAACCAAAGAACAAGTGGAAAGCCTTGGCGGGAAATTTGTTATGGTTGAGGACGAGGAAACCCAAGAGGCAGAAACATCTGGCGGGTACGCTAAGGAAATGAGCGACGCTTATAAAGCCAAGCAAGCCGCCTTGATAGCACAGACAATCGCCAAGCAGGACATAGTGATCACAACGGCGCTTATTCCGGGGCGTCCAGCACCAAAACTTATATCAGAAGACATGCTGAAAACCATGAAGCACGGCAGCGTGATAATTGATTTGGCGGTTGAAATGGGCGGCAATTGTGCACTGTCTAAACCGGGTGAGATTGTTGAAGCGCACGGCGTAAAAATTGTAGGGCACCGTAATGTGCCGTCTCGGCTGGCGACAGACACATCAGCGCTTTATGCGCGCAATCTCATGCATTATATCGCCCCGCTTGTCACAGACGGCGCGCTGGCGATTGATTTTGAAGATGAAATTATCGCGCAATCACTGGTTACCAAAGACGGTGCTATTGTGAATGCGCGCCTTACGGAGGGCTCGTAAAATGACCGAAGTATTAGTTGATCCATTCATCCAGCAATTTAGCGTTTTTATTCTCGCTATTTTCATTGGCTATTATGTTGTTTGGTCGGTAACACCGGCATTGCATACGCCCTTAATGGCAGTAACAAACGCAATTTCAAGTGTGATTATCGTGGGGGCGCTGGTGGCCGCAGGCCCTGAAGGCGCGAGCATTTCAAAGACACTGGGTGCTATTGCCATTGCGCTTGCCGCGGTGAATATTTTTGGTGGCTTTGCTGTCACGCAGCGCATGCTTGCCATGTATAAGAAAAAGAAATAGGGGGGCGACCGGATGACACAATTTCATGTAGATATGACGGCGATCGCCTATTTGGTAGCAGCCGTATGCTTCATTATGTCGCTTAGGGGGCTCTCAAGCCCAGAGACCAGCCGCAAGGGTAATATGTACGGCATGGTTGGGATGACAATCGCGGTTGTCACAACCATGATGGACCCCTCGATTGTTTCTTACGATTGGATCGTTGGTGCAATTGCCGTTGGCGGTGTGATCGGCTTTATTACCGCGCGCAGAATCGCGATGACAGATATGCCCCAACTTGTGGCGGCCTTCCACAGCCTTGTGGGTTTGGCTGCGGTTTTTGTGGCGGCAAGTGCCTTCTTGAACCCTTCCGCCTTTGGCATCGCGGGTGCTGACGGTATGATCCATATGGCATCGAAGATTGAGATGTCTTTGGGCATTGTTATTGGCGCGATTACCTTTTCGGGATCAATTATCGCATTTGCCAAATTGCAGGGCATTATGTCAGGCGCGCCGATTATGTTGCCTGCAAGGCATCTGATAAATGCGCTCATCGGTGCCGCTATCATTGGCGGCATTGGCTGGTTTGCCTCGGACCAAAATGTGGCAATTGCAGGGGTGAATGCCTTTTGGATATTCACTGCCCTTGCGTTCCTTATCGGATTTTTGCTGATCATTCCTATTGGCGGTGCGGATATGCCGGTGGTTGTCTCAATGCTTAACAGCTATTCGGGGTGGGCTGCGGCGGGTATCGGCTTTACGCTTGGCAACACTGCGCTGATTGTAACCGGTGCTTTGGTTGGCTCGTCAGGTGCGATCCTCTCTTATATTATGTGCAAAGCCATGAACCGGGGCTTTATCTCAGTGATCCTTGGAGGGTTTGGTGCAGATGATGCGGTAGCTGCTGGCCCATTGGGCGAGGAAACACGGCCTGTTAAGCAAGGCTCAGCAGAAGACGCAGCTTTCATCATGAAAAATGCTGGCAAGGTTATCATTGTGCCGGGCTACGGCATGGCGGTGGCACAGGCACAGCACGCTCTGAAAGAAATGGCCGATATGCTGAAGGAGGAAGGCGTGAAAGTTTCTTACGCCATTCACCCTGTGGCTGGGCGCATGCCGGGGCATATGAATGTGCTCTTGGCGGAGGCCAATGTGTCTTATGATGAGGTGTTCGAATTGGAAGATATCAACAGCGAGTTCGCAGGTGCCGATGTGGCATTTGTAATTGGCGCCAACGATGTCACCAATCCGGCAGCCAAGACAGATAAAACCAGCGCTATTTACGGTATGCCGATTTTGGACGTGGAAAAAGCCGCGACCGTTTTGTTTATCAAACGCTCGATGGGCAGTGGTTATGCTGGGGTGGAGAACGAATTATTCTTCCGAGACAATACCATGATGTTATTTTCCGACGCCAAAAAGATGGTCGAGGAAATCGTCAAGTCCCTTTAGAAAGCATATTATACATAATCTCTTTGGGTCGCCCTCTGGTTTGGGGGCGGCCTTTTATATCAGGGACTATCTATTAGGGATAATATCGTTCAGCCTCTATTCAGGTTATGCTGTCTAGTGTGGATACTGAAATTTATTCGGCGTAAAATGTGAAAGGAATTATTAATGACTATTCACGCAACCATATATAAAAAGACACGCCTATTTGCTCCGCTCGCAGTCGTTTTATTCGGGTTAAGCTTTATGGCGGCACCGGCGATGGCAGCAGATGTGGAGGTCGTTTTTTCCGATTTTCTTGCTGGGAAAGTGGATACAATTTCTGCCATTGATAAGAGGCGGGAAAAAGTATTTCGCAAGTTTAGGACCGAAGGAACACGGTCTTCTATACCGCCGCGCGCCATACTGAACCGGAGCCGCTTTTCTGGAACCGAATGGGGGAACGAGCGTGTGATTCCAGATTTTAAGGATTATGATTTGCCGACCCTGATCAAGGCGATGATGGACCGCGGTATTAAAGAGGCCGACCCTGATTTTGGTGGCAAGGTCACGGTGAAGATTGAAGACCTTAAAATTAAGGATTTTTCTCTTGCTGTCATTAATAGTTTTAGCACCCGCATGATCGGGGATGTTTTGATACAGGACGCGGACGGAAACCCTGTTTCTGAATATAGTATTTCTGCTTATTTGGTGCCGTCTTATACGGCAACGCGCAATTATGATGGCCCTAATTATGCTTACCGGGCGGGTGCATTAAATACGCGCATTGGGCCTATTGCAGCCGAATTTACACAAAAAGCCCTGAAAGAAATGTATCCTGACTATGATGCGCCTGGCTTGATTATTCTGACCCAATAAGCAGCCGCGTGATGCCTAACATTAAAGCCGCTTCCTGAAATCAGGGGGCGGCTTTTTAATTTTAGAGCCGGATACACAAAAAACTGATCATTGGTTCAATTGCCAAGAAGGGTTTGTCTCGTTATCGTGTCACCGCGCTTTTGGCTTGGGCAGGCTGGCATTGGTTGCGGCGCAGGGAAATATAAGGGGCTATCATATGATCAAGGGTTTTTCTCGCTTCACGGCGTTGGCAGTTGCGGTATTGATGATAACGGGCGGGTCTTACGCGCAGATCAAACAAACCAAGCAAGGCCACGAGGATAAATTCAGACAGCTGGATGAAAGTTTGGCAACACCGAACGATCAGCGCATTGCTTCGGGCAAGCCAGGGCCTGCATATTGGCAACAGCAAACCGACTATAAAATCAAAGCGGAATTAAACGATGATACCCAGACGCTTTCAGGGTCTGAGGTTATCACTTATCATAATAATTCACCGCATACGCTTGATTATATTTGGGTGCGGCTTGACCAAAACCGCTTTGCGAAACATTCAGATGATCACCTGACCCAGCCCACAAACACCACCACACGCATGAGCTTCTCGGCGCTTCGGCATGAAAAATACCGGCAGGAATTTGATGGCGGCTTTAAAATATCTGCGGTCACAGATGCCAAGGGAAAAGCACTGCCGCATGAGGTTGTTGGCACCATGATGCGCATCGACCTACCTGCCGACCTGAAGCCCGGCCACGCTGTGAAGTTTGGGATCAAATGGTCGTATAAGATCATTGAAAGCAAGCAGATACCGATCAAGCGCTCCGGTTGGAACCAGTTTAAAAAAGACGGCAATAAGGTTTATAATCTGGGCCAGTGGTATCCGCGTGTGGCAGGCTATACCGATACTGGCGCATGGAATAACCGCACTTTTTACGGGCTAGGGGAATTTCAAACCGAGTTTGGCACCTACGATGTGGAAATCACGGTTCCGGCTGACCATATTATTGCCGCAACAGGTGAACTGCAAAACGCCAAGCAGGTGTTAACCAAAGACCAGCGCGCACGGCTTGAGACAGCACGTAAATCTGACCGCCCGGTGATGATTATCACCCGCAAGGAAGCGCTTGAAAATCAGGCAACATCTGCCAAAGACAAAGCCGTTTGGAAATTCAAAGCCGAAAAAGTGCGGGATTTTGCGTTCGCGTCTTCGCGTAAATTTGTGTGGGATGCCATGGGCTATCAACAGAAAAGTGATGGCCGCACGATAATGGCGATGTCGTTTTACCCCGAGGAAGCCATGCCGCTGTGGGACAAATATTCCACCGAGGCGATTGTGCATACTTTAGAGGTCTATTCCAAATATACGTTCCCATATCCCTACCCGGTGGCGATTTCCGTTAACAGCTCCACCAGCGGCATGGAATACCCGATGATTAGCTTTAACCCACCGCGCCCGACCGAGCATAAAGACGGCACACGGACCTATTCACGCGGGACAAAATACGGGTTGATCGGGGTGATTATCCACGAAGTCGGACATAATTATTTCCCCATGATTGTCAACACACCAGAGCGCGATTGGTTCTGGATGGACGAAGGCTTCAATACTTTCTTGCAGGGCCTTGCTCACCGCGAATGGGAAGAAGGCTGGCCCGGCAATATCGGCTCGCCTGAGACCATTGTGCCTTATATGAAAAGCAGCAACCAAGTGCCTGTGATGACCGATCCAGAATCGCTGGTTCAGTTTGGCCAAAATGCGTACCGGAAACCGGCGGTGGCCTTCAATATCTTACGAGAAACTGTGATGGGCCGCGAAGCCTTTGACCATGCGTTTAAAACATACGCTCAGGAATGGATGTTCAAACGTCCGTACCCAGCGGATTTTTTCCGCACCATGGAAGACGCTTCTGGCTATGATCTTGATTGGTTTTGGCGTGGCTGGTTCTATACCACCGACCATGTGGACATTTCGCTAGATAAGGTCACGTGGGGAACGGTCAACACCAAAAACCCAGACGTAGAAGCCGCTTACAAAAAAGAACGCGCAGACGAGGCGGGCACATCGATGGTGGTTCAGCGCCACAAAACGGATCGCCGCCGCGTTCAGGAGCGCCCCGAACTGCAAGATTTCTACAATAAAAATGACAGTTACACAGTTACGGATGCTGACCGCAAGCGCTACGAAGCGTATGTGGCAGGCCTAGCCGATTGGGAGCGTGACTTATTGAAAACATCAGAAAATTTCTATTTTCTTGAATTTTCCAACAAGGGTGGCCTTGTGATGCCGGTGATCGTTAAGATTGATTATACCGACGGTACAAGCGAAGTGCGCCGCTGGCCCGCCGGTCTGTGGCGCCGCAACCCGGATAAGGTGGTTAAATTGGTAACCTCTGAGAAGGAAATACGGTCAATCACGCTTGACCCATTTTTGGAGACGGCCGATACCGATACAGCCAATAATTATTGGCCGCGCCGGGCTGTACGCACCCGGTTGGAATTGTTCAAACGCAAGCAGAGAAAAAGCCTGATGGAAAAAGCGGGTGAACACGCACCCTATTGACGGCAGACGTAGCATGTTGGGTGTGGGGGACATGCCCGTGGTAGGTTTCTCCTGCGCGCTCGGTTGGTGCTGGGATGCCAAAAAGACTGGCATCCCCTGTGCTGACGTGGCACAGATAGCCTAAGCAACCACAGGGTAGGCATGATGCGTGATCAGGCAACCATTGTTGATTTTCTAGGGGCGAGCCTGAAAGGGCTTGAGGCCTCTGGCCGTGCTGTCTTATCTCCTAACGAGCAGGAATTGGCGGATGATCTTGCCTCCAAGCTTGATCAAGAGCTCGCAACGATGGTTCAAGAACTAGAGGCCATTGCGTCGTGCCAACAGGATAATCCCGTGATCGAAGGCTTGGACGAACTGCCGCCGTTTGAAGCCTTTTGTGTTGGCCTAAAGCGTATTGGCGATGCCTTGCTGCCACATTTAGCAGAGGAGTTTCGGCTTTTCTGTAATGAAAAGCACATGCCGCCTGTTAGTTTTCAGTGGGTGCTGCGCGCCCGGGCTGATGCTTTTGTGGCCTATCTGTTGCAAATCGCGCAGGTCCACGGCCTTGCCTTTGATGAAACCCTAGAGCGTGTCGGAAAGTCTGAGCAAATTGCCCTTGCCCATTTGGGCGCAGATTTGCGGGCAAGGATGCAAGCTGAACTTGATGCGTTTTTATAAACACCGTTCAGGCAGCGTTCAGGCAGTGATGATAATGTTAAACCAGCATAGAACATCAATAGTATGGGTTTGTTGAAAAACAAGCCGAGTGTGGAAGTATCATGACTAAAAATTTATTATGTGCAGCCTTGTTTGTAGCGGCCTTGATCGGCGGCGGTGTTGCCGCTGAAGAAAAAGAGATGACCAAAGCCGAAAAGCGCCTTCAAAAAATTGAACAAAAATACCAGGCCACCGGCGAAAGACGGCAGTGCATTTCCACACGGCGTATGCCGCATTCAGTGGTTATTGATGACAGTACAATATTTTTCAGCGGCTTAGGAAAACGGGGCTATATGAACCGGCTGGCACGCAATTGCCCGAAGCTGGCTTTTGAAAATCGCTTTGCGTATCAAACCATTGGAACGCAGCTTTGTAAAAGTGAAATCATTACGGTTTTGGATAGTTATGGATCCCCCTGGAGCAGTTGCGCGCTTGGTGATTTTGAAGTGTGGGAAAAAAAGCCGAAAGAAAAATCTGGCGAGACAGAAAACCAGTCTGAATAGCGCCCAGCTTTTAAAATCAATATTATCTCAGCCTTATAAATTCAAAATTATCTCAGCCCTATAAAAGACGGATGTCCTGTCAGGCCCGTGTTGGTATTTCAGAATTTACACAGTCACTTGGGCTTGAAAATATGGCCCTCTTTGCCCTGATTTGGGCATTGACCGCATGTTTCGGGCAGTTTACCGCAATCAGGTTTCATGCGGGTCAGTAGAAGCCCATACCGCCTTTATTCAGGGTATTTGTACCCGCAAACAAGGCTGCCCAATCATTTGATGATTAAGAAAGTTAAAAACACTGTTGGCGACAAGCCCGCCGGACCTCATAATGAAACTGCGCCCAAGGGGGAGCAGATATCAGCAGAGACCGGCACGGGGGCTTCACCGTCTATGGACAAATTCTTCGGGACCAAAGAACGCACCTTCTGGAGCTTTCAAGCGATCGGTTGGATCGGTTACAGCTTTGTGAGAACCTTTGCTGCCGTTGTAGCAAACAATGATTTAACGCAGTTTTCGATTGTTATCGTTGCTACCACATTGATCGGATTGGCTTTAACAACTGGAATGCGTCACCTTTACAGGCGTTTTCTTGACATAAATTTACCCTCTTTGATCGCTCTTATTATTCTGGTTTGTGTTATTCTTGGTTTGCTTTTTTCCGCGATCGAGCTTCGTATTGTACCTTTGGTTATGGGTGGGCCACGCTTTTTTGGCTTGGCTCAGTTTTCAAATGCGGTGTTTGAAGCAACGGTGCTGTTCGCTTGGTCGGCGATTTATTTTGGCTATCATTATTACCAAAGCCTTCAGGAACAAAAAGAGCAGGTATTGAAAGCAACGGCCGCCGCACACCAAGCGCAATTGAAGATGCTCCGCTATCAGTTAAACCCGCATTTTTTGTTCAATACACTTAATGCTATTTCAACGCTGGTTCTGGAGAAGTCTGAAAAAGACGCCAATATGATGCTGACCAAGCTATCGAACTTTCTGCGCTATACACTTGTAAACCAGCCCACTCAGCGTATCACGCTTGAGCAGGAATTGCATGCACTTGGCCTTTATCTTGATATTGAAAAAGTTCGCTTTCAAGACCGTTTGGTGATTGATTTTGATATTCAGGAAAAAGCCAGAGGGGCTTTGATCCCCAGCCTAATCCTACAGCCGCTTGTTGAAAATGCGATAAAATATGCCATCGCCCCTTCTATCGATGGCGGCACGATTTATATTAAAGCCGAAGTGAAGGGCGACCGCCTGCATATAGCGCTTTGCGATAATGGTCCGGGGGTTGAGGATTTGAACAATATTGTCAGCCAAACCGGCTCCGGTGTTGGCATCAACAACACCAAAGAGCGCCTTTTGCAAATATACGGTGATGCACATTCCATCGAGTGGCGTAAGATGGAACCTTCGGGCTTAGGTATTTATATTGAAGTCCCATGTGAACGCGAGAAACGCCCATAAGGTTCCCATAAAGAGGAAAAACAGCATGGCTAAAATTAGAACATTGTTAGTAGATGACGAGCCACTGGCGACACGCGGTCTGGCCATCCGGTTGCAAGCCTTTGATGACATTGAAATTATCGGGAACAGTAGCAACGGCCGTGATGCAGTGAAGGTGATCAAAGAGCAAAAACCCGATTTGGTGTTCCTTGATATCCAAATGCCGGGTTTTGACGGGTTTTCTGTGGTGCGCTCGTTGGTGGGCGAGGTTGAAATCCCGCTGGTGGTGTTTGTGACAGCCTTTGACCAATATGCGCTTGAGGCCTTTGAAAGCCATGCCCTTGATTATTTGTTGAAGCCAGTAGAGGAAAGCCGCCTTGTCGAGGCCATTGGCCGCGTGCGTGAAAGCATGGCCCAGCGCAATGCTATCGAACAAAATTCACGCCTTGTTGCCATGATTGAAAATATGGAGCATCCCCCAAAAGAGGCTCTGACCGCGCTTTTAGAACAACCGCAGGAGATCAAAGAAAGCCGCTTTGATCCACATCTAAGGATTAAAGACCGTGGGCATATCACCATTGTTGATGTGGCTGATGTGGAATTTATTGATGCGGCTGGGGATTATATGTGTATCCATGTGGGCGAAAAGACGCATATCCTGCGTGAGACTATGAAAACCATGGAAAAACGACTGGACCCTAAAATCTTCCAGCGCGTTCACCGTTCAACAATCGTCAATCTAGACAAAGTCCGCGAAGTCCGTCCACATTCCAATGGGGAATGCTTCTTAACACTTGAGGGCGGGAACGAGCTAAAAGTGAGCCGATCCTATAAGGATGTGGTTGGCCGCTTTTTGTAGGCTTGGCCTATTAGGTTTCGGATTATACCTCAGGCATATGCTCCATAAGGCGAGGGCCGAGGCGTACAGGCTCTATGCGTTTGGCAAGGCCGGTGCGATCATCGGTTTCAACGAAAGTGCCGCAAACGGTTGCTGGCCCGCCCGCAGGGGAAAAGCGTTCTTTATTCATTCTGGTAAGAAAGCGGCTGATGGGTTCGCCTTTATCCATGCCGATGACACTGTTATAATCACCGCACATGCCTGCGTCTGTCTGATAAGCAGTGCCCCCATCTAAAATCTGGCAGTCTGCTGTTGGCACATGACTGTGAGTACCCACGACAAAACTTACGCGGCCATCTAAATAGTGGCCCATAGCCATTTTTTCGCTGGTGGCCTCACCGTGGAAATCTACAAGTATTGCGTCTACTGTCGCGCCGAGCCTGTATTTCTTTAGAACATCATCAACTGCCCTAAAAGGGCATTCAAGCGGGTTCATAAATACCCGCCCCATGGCGTTGATAACTAATATTTTCTTGCCGCGAGGGGCATTATAAACCGAAAACCCGCGCCCCGGTGTACTTGCGGGGTAATTCACCGGCCTCAGGATGCGGGCATCCTCATTAATCACGCTCAGAATTTCTTTTTGGTCAAATGTGTGATTGCCGCCAGACAGAACGTCAGCGCCGGCTTGGATCACCTGCCCTGCAATTTTGCTGGTTGTGCCAAAGCCAGAGGCGGCATTTTCGGCATTAACGACAATGAAATCCAGCTTCAGCTTTGCACGCAGCTCAGGCAGGGCTTGGATGGCGGCGCTGCGCCCGGACCGTCCCATTAAATCGCCTAAAAACAAAATTCGCATATAAGGCCTGTGCTTTGCTTGCTGATACTATTTTTGCCCGACGGGTTCAGTTGGCTTTCCTCTTTGGAAGGATCACACCGTCTTCGGTGATAACGCCTTGCAAGGGCCAGTCGTGGCTTTCTCGGGGAACATGATCGACGATTTGGGCACCGTAAGCAAACCCAAAAGCTTTTATTTCGCTGTTTGCCGCCAAGGTACGGTCATAAAAGCCGCCGCCCCAGCCGAGACGGTAGCAATCTGCGTCGTACGCGAGCAAGGGGACGATCAAGACATTTGGAATAACCTCAGGGGCACTGCTGCACGGATGCTGTGTGCCGTGTTCGCCTGTCTCTAATGGGTCGCCTTGGCCCCAGAGCCGGAATATAAGGGGTTTATCTGGTGCGACAACAACAGGAAGCGCCAAACGGTAGCCGGCGCGCTCAAGGCTGTGAAGCAAAAAGCGTGGGTCAAGTTCATCACCCAGCGGCCAATAAGCGCCGATTATAGCGTGCTTTTCAAAGCTTGAAAGTAGTGTTGTGCCGTGCTCACTCGCGCGCTCAGCGGCGTCCAGCGCATACATTTTAGCGGCCCCCGCACGAATACGCTTGGCATCAATACGGAGATTTTTTTTATCGTTAGGGGTCACGCGCGGGTAGACCATGTGCTGTTGTCCCAAGGGTTTTCTATATCAATGCTCAAACCTTGAAAATCACGGTGGTTGCGTGTTGCGAGGGCAGCTTCGCTCTTCCATGACTTGCGCGGCAATGATGGCGTCTATAGGGCCCTAGCATGGCATGTATTATATTGTCAGCTATTATATTGTCAGTGCAAGCATCAAGCTAGAGGGCAAGGCCTTTGCTGACACAAAACAGGTCTCTGCTAGCGTAAATAGATGCTAGTAGGTGGGTGCGGGACCACCTCTGCCGCGTTGACGTTTGTATCCTCCGATGCCTGATAAATCAGGTGGGTGCCGTAATGATAAAGACCACGATCTAAACCAGGGACAGCTCCCTAGGAAGAATTATAGCCCCGGGGATTACTTCATATCTTGCATGCAGCGCAGTACCCGCGCCGCATACTTAAGCGTTTACAAGCTTTTCTGCAATAGCCTCGACATCAGAAGCCACTTCATTCAGCACTGTGGCCATATCGTCTTCGGTCAGGCCGCTTAGCATGGCAGCACTGTTTTTACCGTCTAAGCTATCATGAAGCTCGTCGGCGATCAGGACCGCAGCCATCAGCATCAGGCGTGCTTCACTGACATGGCCTAATTGTTTTGCAAGTGTTTGGGTTTTGCTGTCAACGTAAGCGGCCAGTTTGTTTAGGCGCTCTTGGTCACCGTCAGCGCAGGCTAGGGGGTAATGCTTATTGTTTACCGTAACGGTTATCTGTGCCATTTACGCGTCCTCCAGCAGTGTTTCAAAGTCTGCGATTGTTGTATCCAATTCGCTTTTTATGGCGTCCTTGTCGGCGGTCATTTGTGCAATCACTTGTCGAAGGCGTAGATTTTCAGCCAGCAGTTCGTTTTCGCTATTGCCGCCTTCTATGGTCTGGGTTTGGGCGTCAAGCTGATCTTGCAATTGAGCGCATTTCAGCTTCAGCATTTGAATATTGTTTTCAAGTGCAGCGTTCGCCTCGGTTAAGCCCGCCAATTTTTCGGCTGCGCTTGAGGGATCTGGCTGCAAGGCATAGGCGGCAACCTGTTCATGCAGTTTCAGGTTTTCCTGCTCAAGCGCGGTATTTTTTTCAACCAGCAACGCTTTTTCATTGGCAACGGTGGCCGCGTCATCAAGCGCCTCGCGAGAGCCAATAACGCCTTGAGTTAGTGCTGAAAGTGCTGCCTCGAGTCGCGCCCGCGCAGCCTCTAAACTGGTTTGTGTATTGCCATCAGACATGGTGATGTCCCTCTATTCTTCGGCATTAGAAAAAACTGCGCAATTCCGGCAACGCATTGTTATAGTAAGCCAAGATAAGGTGTTTGCTTGATGCCCGTCAATCATCACGACTGTGGGAATAGTAAGTTTCTTGGTAAAAGCAGGCTTAATCTGGGTTTCAACGGTTGACTAGCAAGGGCTTCCCGGCCATTTTGACCAAAATTTAAGACGTTCTTTCTATACGCCTACAAAGCCATTTATAGTTCAGAAAGCCAAATACTCCCATGAATGATATTCGCCCGATCACCGAGCACGACCTTCAGCGCAAGATGGCCAATGCAATTCGCGCCCTTTCCATGGATGCTATCCAAAAGGCCAACAGCGGCCACCCCGGAATGCCTATGGGAATGGCGGATGTGGCAACAGTGTTGTTTTCCAAAGCCCTGAATTTTGATCCCCAAAACCCGGATTGGCCCAACCGCGATAGGTTTGTGTTGTCTGCGGGGCATGGCTCGATGCTTTTATATTCGCTTTTGTATCTTACAGGATATGAAAGCCCAACCATCGAGGATATTAAAAACTTCCGCCAGCTTCATAGCCCAACGGCGGGCCACCCTGAATATGGGGAATGCCCGGGCATTGAAACCACCACCGGCCCCTTGG
The DNA here is from genome assembly GCA_015485385.1 of Kordiimonadales bacterium. Lineage (GTDB taxonomy): Bacteria > Pseudomonadota > Alphaproteobacteria > Sphingomonadales > Kordiimonadaceae > Kordiimonas. The sequence goes on from WFTS01000109.1 coordinate 16,034, forward strand.
GGCAAGGCCTTGCAACTGCGGTTGGCATGGCTCTGGCTGAACGGCTTTCAAACACTGAGTACGGCAGCGATATTACCGACCATAATACCTATGTTCTTGCGGGTGACGGCTGTTTGATGGAGGGTATTAGCCAAGAGGCTATTTCGCTTGCTGGGCACCTGAAGCTTAGTAAAATGATCGTGCTGTGGGACGATAATTCCATCTCAATCGACGGCGGAACAGACCTATCTACCAGCGAAGATATGGCGGGCCGTTTTGAGGCTGCAGGCTGGCATGTGCAGGCGGTTGATGGGCATGATATGGAAGCCGTCGAAGTGGCAATAGGCCTTGCAAAAGAAAGCGATCAGCCTTCTATGATTGCCTGCCGGACCATCATTGGCTATGGCTCCCCGAACAAGCAAGGCACATCTGCAACTCACGGCGCACCGCTGGGTGATGATGAGATCAAAGCCGCCCGCGAGATGCTTGGCTGGGACAGTGCACCCTTTGAAATTCCGGCAGATGTAATGGAGGCTTGGCGCGCCGTTGGGGCCAAGGGCGCGAGCCTGTCTGCGGCTTGGCAAGCCAAATTTGAGACACTTGATCCCTTTGTGAGGGACGATTTTACCCGCCGTTTGAACCAGGAATTGCCCAAAGGATTTGACGCGGCAATAGATGAGTATAAAGCTAAACTAGAGGCCGAACCCGTAAAGGTCGCGACCCGTAAAGCCAGCCAAATGGCGCTTGAAGTTATCAATGGTATCGTGCCTGAAACCATCGGTGGTTCGGCGGACCTGACGGGCTCTAACCTTACGAAAACAAGCCAAACCGCGCCGATTTCAGCGGATGATTTCTCGGGCCGGTATGTCTATTATGGTATCCGCGAATTTGGCATGTGTGCCTTGATGAACGGCATGGCTTTATATCGTCAGCATATTCCTTACGGCGGGACGTTCATGGTGTTCACGGATTACGCTCGACCTGCGATCCGCTTGGCGGCTTTGATGAAGCAGCGCGCCATCTATGTGATGACCCACGACAGCATCGGACTAGGCGAAGATGGCCCCACCCACCAACCGGTAGAGCATCTGATGAGCCTGCGCGCCATGCCCAACTTAAACGTGTTCCGCCCGTGTGACATAGTTGAGACAATCGAGTGTTGGGCTTTGGCTTTGCAATCCACCTCAACACCTTGCGTGCTCTCGCTTACGCGCCAAGGATTGCGCCAACAACGTGTGACACGCTCAACAGAAAATTTGTGCGCAAAAGGCGGCTATATTTTGCATGAGGCAACAGGCCCGAAACCCGCGGTGGTGCTCATTGCGACCGGGTCCGAAGTCGAAATTGCCGCCGATGCGCGTGTCACACTGGAAAAGGCCGGTGTGCCAACCCGCGTTGTTTCGATGCCTTGTACCGATCTTTTTGATATGCAGGATGCTGAGTACCGTGAAAATATTCTGCCTTCAGACGCCGTAAAAGCATCGATCGAAGCGGGCGCGTCTTTTGGATGGGAACGCTATACGGGTTTGGACGGCGTCAACATCGGCATGACCAGTTTTGGTGCGTCGGCTCCGGCGGACGAACTTTATGAATATTTCGGGATTACGGCTGACGCCCTTGTGGCGGCGGTGCGCGAAAAACTTTAACAAGCATTTGATATTTTGACATATAGGGCACTGCGTTGCCCCTAATTACCGGAGGACACTCTTGATGACAGTACGTGTTTCAATCAACGGATTTGGCCGCATCGGCCGCAACGTTTTACGCGCCATTTACGAAAGTGGCCGCACCGATATTAAAGTCGTGGCGATTAATGATCTCGGCGACGTGGATATGAACGCTTATCTGCTGAGGCGTGACAGCGTTCACGGCCCATTTCCGGGCGAAGTCAGTGTGGACGGCGATGCGATGATCGTCAACGGCGACCGCATCCGCGTGACCCAAATCCGCAACCCTGAAGAGCTGCCTTGGGCTGAAGAGAGTGTTGACGTAGCGATGGAATGTACTGGCATTTTCACCGCACGCGACAAAGCGGCAATGCACCTAACGGCGGGCGCTAAAAAAGTGCTGATCTCTGCCCCCGGTGCGAACGCTGACAAAACAATTGTCTACGGCGTGAACAGTGATGATCTAACCGCTGACGATGTGGTGGTATCTAACGCAAGCTGCACCACAAATTGCCTGTCGCCTGTTGCCAAAGTGTTGAATGACCTGATTGGTATCGAGCGCGGCTATATGACCACAATTCACAGTTATACAGGTGATCAGCCGGTTTTGGATACGCTGCACAGCGATCCGCGCCGCGCACGCGCAGCCGCCTTGAATATGATCCCGACATCAACGGGCGCCGCCAAAGCCGTGGGCCTTGTGCTGCCAGAACTTGACGGCAAGCTGCACGGCTCAGCGATCCGTGTCCCAACCCCGAATGTATCACTGGTGGACCTGAAGTTTGATGCCGGGCGCGATACAACAGAAGACGAAATCAACGATGCGATCAAAGCCGCCGCAGAAGGTGCTTTGAAAGGTGTCCTCGGGTATGAAGATACGCCAGCCGTGTCGATTGATTTTAACCATAATCCCAACAGTTCAACCTTCGACGCCAGCCAAACCAAAGTGGTTGAAGGCCGGTTCGTGCGGATCCTTACTTGGTACGATAACGAATGGGGTTTCTCGAACCGCATGTCCGACACCGCCGTGAAAATGGCCTCGTTGGGGTAGCGGCCTAAACGACACACTATGAGCAAAAGTAAAGACGGCCCTGCAATCGTGATTGTGGGGCCGCTTTTTTTGTAGTCTTAGGGGTCTTTGGGG
>WFTS01000110.1 GCA_015485385.1 Kordiimonadales bacterium
AATTCCATTTTGTGTGACTTCGCGGCTATGAACCTTTGAGAAAAAATCAATGGCGAGGATGGTGGCATCAAAGGCAACCCCGTGGATGGCTGTATCGTTTTTCAGGCCCGCCGCCGTTACAGCTACAGCATCGCCGTGGGGTGTGGTGGACGAGGGCTCACCGATTTGGGCCTCGTATATATCGACCGCTTCTTGGTTTGGTCCTCGGCTGGCAGGGTGCAAATTTAATTCGCTGCTTTCCAGATCAAAGTTGAAATCAATGATGGCGATGATCGTGTTTTTGCCTGTGTATCCTGCGGCGTACGCTTCGGCCGCATTGATGGCGTCTAACCCCCAACTGAGATTGAATTCGTCTGTTTTAAAGCTTTCAACAGTTGCGGGCTCTGGCGCAGGAGCCGGAGGAGGAGAAGCAATATTAGGTGTGGCTATTGGGATGGGCGCAGGTCGTGAACCACCGCCGCCGCCACATGCAGCAAGCCCTAGGCATCCAATTGTTATAAATATAGGTGTTGAAACCTTAGACTGACCCCTCACGCCGATTTTTCCTCATCCCCAGTTGAAGCGAAAATATTCTCCCAATTTTGACCATAACCAAGCAATTGTGAATTGAAAATGAATATCGCTACACGAAAGTTTGAGAGCAGATTGAGGTGCGCTGACATGCTTTGCGGTTTAAGGCTGGGTGTGAGGCCAAATAAGGGTTGGTCAATCTGGGTTGGCAAAGACGGATAGGATATAAAATGTTGAAAAGATTTTTGATCGTAATTGCGCTGGTGTGGGCTGGCGGATTAACCACAGGTGTAAGGGCTGATGATCCTATTTATACCGGCAATTTCAACGACTATGCTGTAAGCGGTTACGATACAGTTGCTTATTTCACTCACGGCAAACCCATGAAGGGGAAAAAAGAGTTCACATATGAATATATGAATGCTGAATGGCGCTTCATGAACCAAGAAAATATGGATCTATTTAAGGCAAACCCCGTAAAATATATGCCTCAATACGGCGGCTATTGTGCGTGGGCGATGGCGCGGGGGCATACAGCATCCGCTGAACCAGATCAGTGGCAAATCGTGGACGGTAAATTATATCTGAATTATAGCGCCAAAGTGAAAGCCAAATGGGAGAAAGATATTCCCGGCTTTATCAAAAAGGCTGACAAAAAATATCCAGAGACCGTCGACTTCGACAATGATTGACGGCGGATAAGCTGAAAATCATAAAATAATTTCGCTGTAGATGACCCTTCAAGAGCAAGAACAAGGCCCTGTGGAGCCTTGGTTTTATTGTTGGCTTACAGTCATGTATGAATAATCTTGCTGTGCCTCTTATAAAAGGGTTTGCCCAGAGGGCCTCAGGAATGCTTTAACACTATTGAAACCTAGCCATTTTATGGTCAGCCTTGTTTGTTTGTCGCTGGGCCGTGGGAGCCCTGCATAATATTTGCCTTAAAATGTTATTGCCCAATATGTATGGGTATAAACTATTTTGGTCCTGAGTATTTCTAAGGAGCGCCCAATGAAGTTTTTTAATAAAATCTCGCTCGCAGCGATTGCGGTAATTGGTGGTAGTCTCGCAGGGTTTGCACAAGGTGTGCAGCCAAGCCAGACACCCTTGATTACCTATGATACCCAATTTCATCCCACACTTGCGAAAAACGGCATGGTGTCTAGCCAAGAACGTAACGCCAGCGAGGCAGGGCTGTCGATGCTCAAGGCTGGTGGTAATGCGGTGGATGCCGCTGTGGCAACAGGCTTTGCACTGGCGGTTACGCACCCGCAAGCGGGCAATTTGGGCGGCGGCGGCTTTATGATGGTCTATCTTAGAGACCAAGATAAAACCATTGCTATTGATTACCGTGAAATGGCTCCGGCGGGTGCTACCCGTGATATGTTCATTGGACCAGACGGAAATGTAGACCGCCGAATGGCATTTTTCAGCCATAAATCTTCTGGCACGCCGGGCTCGGTTAAGGGCTTGGTTGAGGCTCTGGAGCAATATGGCACGTTGCCACTCGCGCAAGTGATGGCTCCGGCAATAAAATTGGCGGAAGAAGGTTTTGTTGTTTCGTGGGGCTTAGAAGAATCGCTAACACGCTATCAAAAACGTTTGAAGGGCAATGCTGCTGCCGCTGGATATTTCTATAAAGCTGATGGTAGCCCTTATCATGCAGGTGAGATACTGCGCCAGCCTGATCTTGCGAAAACGCTCAAAGCTATCGCCGCGAACGGGGCAGCCGGTTTTTATGAAGGCTGGGTTGCCGATAAGCTGGTTGCTACGATGAAAGCGGGAGGCGGCTTGATCACCCATGCTGACTTGAAAGCCTACACTGTCAAGCACCGCCCCCCAATTGAAGGTACATTTCGCGGAGTAAAAATTGTCACTATGCCGCCGCCGTCCTCTGGCGGAGTACATATTGTGCAGATGCTGAATGTTCTTGAGGGCTGGGACCTGAGAAACATGGGGCATAACAGTGCGGCCTATATCCACCGTGTGGTGGAGACAATGAAATATGCTTACGCCGACAGGTCTAAATGGTTGGGGGACCCTGATTATTTTGATGTTCCGGTTAAAGCGTTGACCAGCAAGGGCTATGCGGCTTCGATCCGCGCAAAAATCAATGTGAATAAGGCCACCCCGTCTACTGAAATTTCTCCCGCTACGAAGCTGCCGGAAGAAAGCCATGATACGACGCACTTCTCGGTTATGGACAAGGATGGCAATATGGTTGCCAATACTTACACATTGAATTTCACATATGGTAACGGCATGGCTGTTGCTGGTGCAGGGTTTTTGCTGAATAACGAGATGGATGATTTTTCGGCCAAACCCGGCTCTCCTAACGCGTTTGGTCTGCTAGGCGGGGAAGCCAATTCTATCGCGGCGGGTAAGCGCCCCCTTTCCAGCATGACCCCCACCTTTGTTTTCAAAGACGGCAAGCCCTTTATGGCAACCGGTAGCCCGGGTGGCTCCCGCATTATCAATGCGGTGCTGCAAGTGGTTTTGAATGTGGTAGAATTTGACATGAACGTGCAAGCAGCAACCAATGTGCCCCGGTTCCACCATCAGTGGTTCCCAGATAGAATATTTACCGAGCCGGGTTTGTCGCTGGATACTCGGAAAATCCTCGCTGGGATGGGCCAAAATATCGAACTGGCCCCTGTGGGCGGCAAGCTCTCGGTTTTGGGGACGACCCAATCAATTGTATTGACCCCAAACGGCATGATACACGGTGCTTCGGACCCTCGACGCCCCGGAGGCTATGCCGCCGGTTATTAGTAGGCTGCAAAACTCTATTGTTATAAACCTTTTCAAGGCCATCAGATCGCTCTGGTGGCCTTTTATCTAAATGGGGCTAGGTAACAGATGGAGACTGGGAGACTGAAAGATTGGGAAATTTATTCCCGATACAAAATGCTAGAGGGGAACAGAGAATGACTATCATCACGAATAATATGAAGGCCATTTTAATCGTATCTGGA
>WFTS01000111.1 GCA_015485385.1 Kordiimonadales bacterium
GAACGAGAACACCAACGGGCTGTTGCGGCAGTATTTCCCAAAAGGCTGCGACTTTAGGGCTGTCTCTGACAGAGCCCTTGCCAAAGCCGTCGATGAGATCAATAATCGACCAAGAAAATGCCTCAACTTCAGAACGCCAAACGAGGTCCGAAAAAACCCAAGTGGCGCGCTTTCAACTGGAATCTAGGTCAGTTACCCGTTTTGCTCCCTAACCACTGGAACAATGGCTTGTAACTTTGCACTTTGCCTATCAGTTTCCCATCTTTAGCCGAGATCATATAAAATGGAGGCACGACATTAGATGACTTGGTTTCTGCGCAATGCATCAACACGATAACGTCTTTTTCTTCGTCATAAAAATAGTTCTCAACCTCACACCGGTTACCTGCTTGGTCAACAAAATACCCACTATCATTTTCTATGACAATTTCCACTGGATACTTAATTTGATGCCACCATGGGAAACCGGGTTGAGCAACCAATTCAACGGACCATTTTCCAACCAACTTGGCAGGCAATTCTGCAGCACTTACCGCGTGAGACAAACATACAAATGCCGCAAAACAGCAAGCACGTAGAAATTTAATCATCACCTAACTCCAATGTACCTTCTGAACACTATCGGGCCCGTTTTAATCGTACCATTCCGGTATCAGCGGACAGTATATAGTTTTTGTCAAACTAAGAAACAGATAAAGGAGTTAATAGTATACTGTCCCCAGATAACCACTAAAGTCGCCTTGAATTCCACATTGAAGTGCACCACTAGATATTATCTTCAGGGTTGACGGCCACGGTGCGGTTTTCCGAATGTTTGAGGTTGTACCACCAACGTCAAACCGAGGAGAGCCGCACCGTGGCCTATCGTCATCTTAGCAAAAAAGAACGCTATTTCATCTATCATTTGCGCCTGTTTAAATTGAGCTACCGCGAGATCGGGCGGCGGCTTGGGCGGCATCATAGTACTGATCCTCGTAGTATGATGTTTAAGAACACCAGTGGTGGACAACAGCCAGCTTGGCCTGAACTGAAAATTTTGGCTTGTATGTATGGAGGTCAGCAATGCAATTAAAGCATCTCTTGTTATGGGGATTCGTATTATTGTCTTATGGTTGTGCACCTGTGGAGAATTTGGAGCCTCTATACCAGGAAGTACTTTCCATTGAGACGCGGAATAGTGTTACTGAAGTTACTTTTAAGCCATACCAGCATGAAGATAATTATTGCCGATATGACGTCTTGTTGATCCGAAATTTTGGTGATGCAAATAGCGATAAACATCTTCGCACATATTTGAAAGGCAGAGGGGCAGGCATTTGCTCGGATAATATAGACGAGTATGTTGAAATCGCCAGCGGAAGCCCTTCAGTTGTTCAGACTTTTGCAGAGGGATTGATAGCTAGGAATATGGTCCTTCAAGAGTGTTCTGAGGACATTAAGAGGTTTACTGCATGCAAGCCGATGTTGGCGACACAAACACATAGTGTCATCGCAATTGAAGGGCCTGTTTACGAGATCGAAAAAACCGAGAAATTGGCATGCTTTGAGTATTGGTTGAATAATACCGAGATTAAAGCTGAGGCAACTACTACACAACAAATTTGTACGAGTATTGAAGGTCCAGTAAGTGCTGAAGTCGATAGGGTTTTTGATTGAAGCTTCCCTCACTACAGGCACTGTTATCTGGGGACAGTATACAGTTTTTATCAAACTAAGAAACAGATAAAAGAATTAATAGTATACTGTCCCCAGATAGAGATAGCCCCCGCTGGTCTGGTCATACTGCCGTACAGCCTTACCGCAGGATGCCTTTTGACACCGCAGGGGCGTTTGGCCTAAAAAGGCGACATTTGCTCCTTGTTCAATTTTCTCCTTGTTCAATCTGTCCCTTATTCAGCCTGCCCCTCCTTTAGAAAGCCCTATCGTCGTGATCTATTATGAAAAAAACCCCGCCTCGTTTGGCCTCAAGATTGGGCATTTGGGGTTTCGTGAAATACACCGCGAAACTACCGGGTTTCAGGAAATTCTGATCGGGGAGACCGCCCGGTACGGTCGGGCTTTGTTCCTTGACGGTGTGATCCAATCTAGCCAAGCCGACGAAGCGATCTACCATGATATGCTGATCCATCCGGTGATGGCGCATACCAGGAACGGGCGGCGCATATTGGTTGCCGGCGCCGGTGAAGGCGCTTCCATGCGCGAGCTTTTGAAACATACTACGGTTAAGACAATCGACGCCGTAGAGATCGACGGCGGCATGATCGGTGCGGCCAAAGCCCACCTGCCAAGCTGGCACCAAGGGGCTTGGGACGATAGCCGCGTATCGGTTATCGAAGCCGATATTTTTGATCATCTGGCCAAACCCAGTGCCAATAATTACGACGCAATCATCATAGATCTAACCGACCCAATTGATGACGCCGGAGACTTTTGCGCCGACAGCCTAACCTTCAAACCCGCTTTTTTGGATGCCGCCCAAGCAGCGCTCGCGCCCGGCGGATGTATTGTCATGCAAGTGGGCGAACGCCTGCCCGGCCTAAAAGGGGTGCTGGCAAACCTGCGAAACCGCTTCAAATGGGTGCAGCCCTACAGCGTATTTGTGCCGTCATTCCACTCAAACTGGACATTTTTTATGATGTCAAACGAGGACAGGCGGCACAGTGCAGAGGCAATTCACGCCAAGCTTACAGCGCTGGAAGCCCTTGGGACGCCTTATTTTTCCTGCCTCGCCTACCAGCTCGCCGCTGAACAAGCCGACCGATTTTTCCAAGATATATCAGAGACATAGAGACCTAATGCCAAAGCTGCATTAGCCAAGGGTTAGGCCCTCTCAAGACGCTTGAAACGGAAATACGTGGCTTTGCCTTCCATGGCTTTGATCTCATAGCGGGTCTCGGGCCAATCATCCGGGCGCCTTCGCCAATCGTCCGGCCCTTCAGCCAGCCAAGCGAAATCACTGCGCTGTGCCATTTGAATAGCGGTCCATTCGCGGTAAATCGGGTGGTCGGTGCCAACGCGGAACTCGCCGCCGTCTTTTAAAATCCGCGCCAGATCATCCAAGTTCGGCGGATTGACAAACCGCCGCCGAGCGTGGCGCTTTTTAGGCCAAGGGTCAGGATGGATGAGAAAAATCCGGTCAACAGAGGCATCGGGCAAAGCCCAAATCACATGCCGGGCATCATCGCCGTAAATGCGGATATTTTCTATTTCATTCGCTTCGATATGGGCCAGCAATCCAACAACGCCGTTCAAATAGGGTTCGCATCCAATAAGCCCCACATCTGGATTATTTTGCGCCTGCCAAGCCAGATGCTCGCCCTTGCCAAATCCAATTTCAAGCCAGACCTGTTTGATGTTTTTCGCAAGCGCAGGCCCAAAAATATCGGCCTGTTTTAGGGGTGTCACACCTGTGTGAAAATGTGCCAAATTTGGTGTCACATCGTCAGTGGCCGCATTTTCAGGAATTTTTACCGAAATGCGCGGCAATATTGTGTCCATCAAGGCCTGCTGTCGGGACGAAAACGCCTTGCCCTTCCGGCGGCCGAAAAAGCGGCGTTCCGGTGGTTCAAAGCTTGGGTGCATGGATTTTCCTGTGGTCATATCCGAGCCTATAGCCTACTGGTTCGCCTAGCTCAAGCCTTAGCATTTTAGGCAATCGGTGTGTCACACGGTTACACACGTTTGTCACACTTATTGCACAGGCTGTGCAAAGGGCGCGTTTGGGGGTTATTTCGCCGGGGATTGACCGCCTAAATCCAACCGTTTTTCACGCCGAATTAGCTGGATCAGGAAGAATAGAATACTCCCCGCCGTTAGAAAAACCACCGCCAAAATGCGTGCGCCAGTTGGGACCAAAGGGGCCGGCAAAGCCTTTGGCAGCGGACTTTCCAGCGCACCCTGAACATTCAAATCCAGCTTGGTGACCGTTCTGCCGTAGCCATCAATAACCGCGCTGATGCCCGTACTTGTCGACCGCACCAGCGGCAGCCCTTCTTCGATGGCCCGAAGCCGTGCCAGCGCCAAATGCTGGTGCGGTCCGTCGGTCATTCCAAACCAAGCGTCATTCGAGACATTCAAAAGCCACTGAGGACGCTCTCCTACGCCAATTATCTCGCCCGGGAAAATACTTTCATAGCAGATCAACGGCATAAAACCCGGCACGCCCGGCAAGTTGATTATAGAACGCTCGCTCCCCGGTGTAAAAGAAACTCCGCCGGTTAATTGAGACAAACCAAGCGACCGAAGCAGCGGTGCAAACGGCAGATATTCGCCAAAGGGCACCAGATGGTTTTTATCATAGCGCGAGAAAAGCTCTCCCTTGGAATTGACAACAAAAACGCTGTTGAAATAGTCCACATTTTGACCATCAACCGCATAGCGCGGCGCGCCTGTAATGGCATAGCTATTATAATCCAAAAGCCTTGATATCCGCCACCTAAGCAAGCTGTTTTTGCGGTCAAACGTCTGGCGCTGCACCGCAGTTTCCGGCCAAATTAAAAGCTTTATGCCCTCGGCCTTGCCGCTTTGCCCGCGTGAAAGACGTAGATGTTTGTCGAAATGGTCATCCACCAAATTAGACTTCCATTTATCCCGTTGTTTAACATTGGCCTGCACCAATTTAAGGCTGGTCTCCAGATGAAATTCGGTCGCCTTGTTCGCCACTCTGGCATAGCCAAAAGCCAACAAAGACACCATGATCCCAAGGGATGCCGCAACGCCCAGCAAGGCCTTTGCATTTGTGCGCGCGATAAGGCTATAGGCCAATAATCCTGCCGAAAGCAGCGTGAGGAAAGAAAGTCCGTAAACGCTAAACCAGTACACGCCTTGCGCCATATACGTCCAGTTTGCCCACGCCGACCCCGCCAAATGCCACGGGAAACCAGTGAACCAAGTGCCGCGCGCAACCTCCATCAATGTCCAGCTAGCGGCAAACACCAAAACCCGCGTAAAATCGGTCACTTTCAGGCGCCAACTTATCCAGAAACTTGCCCCGATATAAAGCGCCAAGAC
>WFTS01000112.1 GCA_015485385.1 Kordiimonadales bacterium
TAGCACATAGCAGATGCCAAGCCCGATAAAGAGAGCTATCGCAGAAGCGCTTGCGGCGGTGCCTAAATCATCCACCAAATCACCGGTCAGCAGCTTTTGAGGATAAACAATCAGGATTGTCCCTATCTGGGTTTGGCTGAAATCTCTCAGAGGGACCGAGCTATATAGATAGACATCTCCGCCATTTTCTATTTGGCCTATGTCATGCTCTAATTGTTTTTTATACACAGCTTTCATGATTTCAGGCATTGTCTCGCCGTTCAATTCAGAGCCCACCAAAACGCGGTCTTTCATATCCTCCCACTGGCCTTGAAACCCAAAGATGCCTTTACCTTCTAGCCAGTCGGCTTTGTTGAGAAAGGGCTTGTTGACGAGGACTTGTATTGAAATATTTAATTGCTTTGCGGCTAAGGCCCAAATGCCATCAAGTTCTCGACCAAGCTCAACAAAGCCGCGCAGCTGGTCGCCCGAATAAATTGGTTTTACCACTCGATATGATAAGGAACCCAGCCGGCCGACTTCAATGCCTGATGCGATTTCGCCGGTCTTCTCAGCTGTGACAGTTGTGAGCCGGTTGATGAAATCCCCACTTTTTTCGGGGGCATGCATTCGAACAATATTACGCCGGGACGCTGTGGAGAAATAAAAATGCGATACGCCCAAGCGCTGATTGAGATTGGCATAATCAACGGCAAAGCTGCTAAGAAAAAAAGGTTTATTCTCTAGGGTGAAACTATGGGCAATGCGGCTGGGGTGGGTCAGAAATTCAAGGCTTGCGGTAAAGGCGTTGCGATAGCTTTTTATTTCTTGGTCAAACGTATGGAGAAAATGCGTACGCATTTCTTGCTGTTCGGCTGCCCGTTTTTCTTGCAAGTTAAAATAGGTCGCAACGATGATTGAAAACCAAGAGATTACAAAAACAGCGACAAAGGCTAATAAAATTTGTGCCCTAAAATTTTTTAAGCTACCGCCCGCGGCCATCAAGCGCCCTCTCAGATACAGTTGCGTCAAATACGCAGCTGTGTATTTGTTAAGTAGTGTAATGGCCTAAGGTAAACGATTGCTTTACGCAAAAGCCGGAAGGCGGTTACTTTTTCTGTCGGCCGCCTTAAACTGGCAGATAAAAGAGGGAGATAACCATGCGACATGCCTTTATTTGTGATGGCACTAGAACGCCGATAGGCCGCTATGGCGGCGCGTTATCCTCAGTAAGAACCGACGATTTGGCTGCGACCCCTCTGCGGGCTTTGATGGCTCGATCTTCCCAAGCCAAATGGGCGGAGCTTGACGATGTTTTTATCGGCTGCGCAAATCAAGCGGGTGAAGATAACCGCAATGTAAGCCGAATGGCAGTGCTGCTTGCTGGACTGCCATTGGATGTGCCGGGTGTTACAGTGAACCGGTTATGCGGATCAGGTTTAGAAGCAACAGCACAAGCCGCACGGGCAATCGCCGTGGGGGACGCTGATTTCACCCTTGCTGGCGGGGTTGAGAGCATGTCGCGCGCGCCGATGGTAATGCCAAAAGCAACCACTGCCTTTTCACGCAGTGCAGAGATTTACGATACCACCATTGGCTGGCGTTTTATCAATCCTTTGATGAAAGAAGCATACGGTACAGACGCTATGCCTGAAACAGCGGAAAATTTAGCCGCGGAATTCTCCATCAGCCGCTTGGACCAAGATGCCTTTGCGTTTCGGTCACAGCAGAGGGCCGCAAAGGCCACGGCATCGGGGCGTCTGGACCGCGAAATCACGTCGGTTCATGTGCCGCAACGTAAAAAGCCTGATTTGATTGTCAGCCGTGATGAGCATCTTAGACCGGATACCACATTGGACGGTCTAGCAAAGCTTGGCACCCCTTTCCGTGAAGATGGCACAGTAACCGCCGGAAATGCGTCAGGTACAAATGACGGTGCAGCGGCGCTGATTATAGCAAGCGAAGCAGGGGCCAAGCGGCACGGTTTAACCCCTTTGGCGCGGATTGTCGGCACAGTATCTGCGGGCGTTCCCCCGCGTACAATGGGTATTGGCCCTGTGCCCGCTACCCAAAAGCTTTTGGCACGCCACGGCCTTAGCCTTACGGACATAGATGTTATTGAGCTGAATGAAGCGTTTGCTGCCCAAGCTTTGGCCTGTATGCGTTCATTGGGATTGGCAGACGATGCAGAGCATGTGAACCCTAATGGCGGGGCGATTGCTTTGGGGCATCCTCTTGGCATGTCAGGTGCGCGGCTCGCATTATCCCTTGCGCTTGAGCTACAAGACCGGGGCGCACGTTACGGCCTTGCCACCATGTGTGTGGGCGTAGGGCAGGGCATTGCCATGTTGCTAGAGCGTGTTTGAGGGCTGATGCAGCTATTTTCGGGCTTTTTTGTTCGTCAAAACGGGCTGACGGTCTAACTCATAGTTTAAATCTTTTGGCGCTGAAAATAGCGTGGTTTTAGGTATCTAAGCAAAGGACATAATCGTGACAACAGTAAGCAAAGAAATTCGTGGCGAGATCGCTATTATAACAGTTGATAATCCACCGGTGAATGCTCTGTCGCACTCTGTACGGCAGGGTTTAAGCGATCATCTGACTGATCTCGCAACCAATGACAGTGTGAAAGCGATTGTGATTGCATGTGCGGGACGTACATTTATCGCGGGCGCTGATATTCGGGAGTTTGGCAGTCCTCCTAAAGCTCCGCATTTGGGTGAAGTTGTTGATCAGATTGAAGCTATGGCAAAACCTGTCGTCGCAGCACTTCACGGTACGACGCTTGGTGGTGGGCTTGAGGTGGCTCTTAGCTGCCACTACCGGGTGGCGGATCCTCGTGCCAAAGTTGGTCTGCCTGAGGTTAAATTAGGCCTTCTGCCGGGGGCGGGTGGAACACAGCGATTGCCGCGCATTGCGGGCCCGGCAAATGCGCTTGACGCTATTGTTAGCGGGCGTCATATCGCAGCCAAAGAAGCGCTCAATTGGGGTGTGATTGATACGATTGCTGATGGCGACCTGCTGGACGCTGCGATCGCGCTGGCTGAGGAAAAAATTTCAGATGGGCCTCGCCGAACAGGTGACATGAAAATTGATGCCAGCAAGTATGATCAGGCTTTTTTTGATGGTTTTCGCAAACAAGTTGCCAAACAAACTCGCGGTTACTATGCGCCAGAGCGTTGCATTCAATGTGTTGAAGCGGCTGTTAAGCTTCCACTTGCTGAGGGCCTGAAGCGGGAGCGCGAACTTTTTATGGACTGTATGGCAAACCCTCAGTCGCGTGCCTTGCAACATGTATTTTTCGCCGAACGACAAGTGAGCCGTATTCCGGGCATTTCAAAGGAAACCCCGCGTCGGAACATTCAGCGTGTGGGTATAATTGGTGCAGGCACAATGGGCGGTGGTATCGCGATGAATTTCGCAAATGCAGGCATCCCCGTAACCATATTAGAACTGAAGCAAGATGCGCTTGAGCATGGGCTAAAGGTTGTGCGCGGTAATTATGAGCGCTCAATGAAGCGCGGCAAGCTTACTCAGGATCAGGTGGATGGCCGTATGGCGCAGTTTACCGGCACACTCAAATATGAGGATTTGGGCGACTGCGATTTGATCATTGAAGCCGTGTTTGAAAAAATGTCGATCAAAAAAGATGTTTTTGCGAAACTGGACCAAGTGGCTAAAGAGGGCGCGATATTGGCGTCTAACACATCTTATTTGGATATAGATGAAATCGCTGCGGCAACCAAAAGGCCCGGTGATGTGATTGGGCTGCATTTCTTTTCACCGGCTAATGTTATGCGGCTTTTGGAGATCGTACGCGCTGAGAAAACCTCTCTTGATGTGTTGGCGACCTGCGTGGATTTGGCGAAGAAAATCCGCAAAGTCGGTGTTGTGGCGGGCGTTTGTCACGGGTTTATCGGTAATCGGATGTTGTCTCCTTATGGACGTGAGGCCTCGTTAAATGTGATTGAGGGTTGTCGCCCTGACGAAGTGGACGCCGCCCTTTATAATTTCGGGATGCCGATGGGACCAATGACCATGTCTGATATGGCAGGGCTTGATATTGGCTATATGAGCCGGAAGGAACGCGGTCGCGAGGCTTACGAAACTCGCGCTTACGATTGGACTGACCGTGTTGTGGAGGCTGGCCGTAAGGGGCTGAAAGTTGGCGCGGGCATTTATGATTATGATGAAGGCAGTCGAGTGCCAAAACCATCTGCGTTTGTCCAAACTATCATCGAAGAAGAAAGCGCTAAGCTGGGTATCGTTCGCAAAAGTAAATCTGCGGATGAAATAGTTGAACGCAGCATGATGGCATTGATCAATGAAGGGGCAAAAATTCTTGGCGAAGGACATGCCTACCGGGCCAGTGACATTGATATTGTCTATATCAATGGGTATGGCTTCCCGCCCTATCGAGGTGGGCCGATGTATTATGCCGATAGTCTTGGCTTGAAGGCAGTTTACGAGAAAATTTGTGCATTCCAAAAAGAAGCTCCACGTTGGTGGGAACCTGCTCCTCTTTTGGAAAAATTAGCAAACGAAGGCAAAAGCTTCGCAGATTTTGACCGCGAAAATGCGCGCTAGGGATTAAAAGGGAATTATCATGTCGAATGACTATTTATCTAAAATGTTTGGGCTGGATGGGCAAGTTGCACTGGTTGCTGGTGCATCCTCGGGTATTGGGGCCGCATTTGCTTTGGCTCTAGCAAAAGCTGGCGCAGATGTTGTTGTTGGTGCGCGCCGCATAGACCGTATTCAGGCACTTGCGGATGAAATCGCTGCCGAGACTGGCCGTAAAACATTAGCCGTTGCACTTGATGTGACAGATGCAGACAGCGTGAAGGCCGCCTTTGACGCAGCAGAAGCCGAGATTGGCACCCCAACAGTTGTTTGCAATAACGCTGGCATTGGTATCCCCAAATGGGCGCTCGAAGATACCGAAGATGATTGGGACAAAACCATGAACACTAACCTTAAGGGGATGTGGCGTGTGGGCACCGAAGCTGCCCGGCGTATGACGGCTGCGAACAAGGGTGGGTCGATCATCAATACAGCGTCTGTTTTGGGGCTTATGGTAGCGGCCAAGCAGCTTACTTACGCAACCAGTAAAGCGGCGGTTGTTCAGATGACAAAATGCATGGCACTTGAATGGCAACGTGGCGGAATCCGTGTCAATGCGCTCTGCCCCGGTTATTTTGTAACCGAAATTAATGATTTTTTCCTAGAAACAGAACAGGGCCAACAGATGTTAAAAGCCACGCCAGCCCGCCGTGCGGGCAAGCTTGAGGAATTGATCCCGCCAATGTTGATGCTGGCCTCCCCCGCAAGCAGCTTTACAACGGGTGTTGCTCTGCCCGTGGACGGCGCGCATACAGTGCGCATCAATTAAAGGCAAAAGGTTTCAGCCGTTTGCTTGAGGCCTAGGATCTGATACTTCAAAGTGGAAATCTATGTTTATTCATAGAGTGAGGTTTGTTTCAAACTTAGAATAAAAAAGGCCCGCCCCAATTCAGAGGCGGGCCTTTTATTTTTTGCTAAGCTACCGTTTAGAAACGATAACGCATACCAAACTGGATGCGGTATGCCGAAGGAATACGCGCAACGTCTGGTGTAGATGTTACGTTTGATGTTGGTGCGCTGTAGATATACTGCGAACCATCACCGCTGATTGCAACGTTTGCTAATGGAACATTAGATGGCTGGAAGATTGCGTCTAAACGGCCCCAGTCGCTGTTGATCAAGTTACCCAAGTTTTGGATATCCAAGATAAACTCAACCTTGTGGCCTTCCATCACTTCAACTTCCTGCAAGAAGCGAATGTTAACCCGGTTCACCCAGCCTGTACGACAAGCGTTACGCGGAATAATTTCGCCGCGGAAGTCATCTAGGCATTCGTCTGCTTCAATTGCAGAATCAAGGCTATTGAGGAAGGCTGCATCACCTGTCACCAATGGATCATTCAATCCATCAGGAACATAAAAGAGGCTTGGCCCAGGGTTATCTGAAGAGTTAAGATCAGCAAGATTATTACCACCAAAGGTACCTGTGCCGTTGAAGATGTAGCTAAAGTTACGACCTGAGCGACCTGTATAAACCAAACTGATCAAAGATTTGTTGTCACCCCAGATTTCTTTTTCCCATGTCACTGTTGCTGTAACGCGGTTAGGAATTTCAAACTTGGATGTAGAAAGATCAGGGCTGTTCAAATCCACTTGTGGATCAAAAGCATAGCTCTCAAAGTTGATGAAACGGTTATAGGACCGAACATCTTCAACATTTTGGTATGTATAGCCAAATGTTGTTGCGAAGTGGCCATAATCTGTCTCAAAGTCTTTTTCCAGATTGAACGAGAGGATAGTGCTGCCACCTTGGTTTGTGTTGGTCACGATATAATCGGCAAAGTTAAAGCCGAATGCACCATCAGTATTGTTGTAAATCGGACGACCATCTGGTGCCGTTCCAATTTGCTGACGGCGACCTTCATAAATGTCGTAGCCGTTTTTCACATCGGTGATGATGGCATCAACGCTTAAGTTCCAGTCATCTCCAAGGCCAAAGCCGGACAGGTCTGCAACATAATCAACGCCGAGATTAAATTTCCAGCTGGAAAGTAGCTGGGTATCTGGTGCGATCGCGTCCACATCACTAACAGGGTTTACACCCAGATACTGTTGGAACTCATTTGATACTGCATCAGCATTTGGAAGGTTTGCCACAGCCGTATTGAAGCTGGATGCGATCGGATCACCAAAGAAGGGTGCAAAGAAGCTTGCAAATGTCCGGGTGATCCCGTTCGCAGCATAGCTGTTCGATACCATGATCAAAGGTGTGCCGCCGCCAAACAAGCCAACGCCGCCGCGAACAGTCATGCGGTCTGTCGGTGTCCAGTTAAAGCCGAAACGTGGCATGAACAGATCTTTGCCGTCCATATTTTCCGTATTGTCGAACCCATTACGGTCTAGGAAGTTTTGGTTGAACGGGATTGGGTCATTATTGTTGATCCAATCGTAGCGAACGCCAGCTTTGATAGTCAGATTATCTGTGACCAGCCATTCGTCTTGGAAATAAAGCGTGTTGGTGTCTTGCGTGAAATTCGCATCGGCATCAGCAACAACGCCCGTGTTAGAGCCACCAAACAACAAGAAGTCAGGGTTGCGGTTTGCCAAGTCAGCAAGAGGGTCCGCACCGCCGAAGGCACCAAAGACCAATTGCCCACGAGAGAACGGCAGGAAGACGTTTCTAACTTCGCTGCTTTCCTGCTCGAAACCGCCAGTGAAGGTATGGTTGCCTGCGGTATAGTCCGCCTTCAAGCGGATAATGCGAGACGTATTGTCTAGCGTGTTGTTTTGGCGGAAACGGTCACCACCAGCGGCAATGCGGCCGCCCGTTGGAAGATCAATTTGGAAGTCAGGGGTCGAGCTATCGACGCTCACCTGACGGTTTCTCACATCTTTGTAGCCGACTTTGACTTCGGTCGAGAAATTATCTGTCCAATCTGAGAACAACTGGAAGCTATAGCTATCAAGACGTTCGTTGATATTATAGCGGTTTGTGTTCAAGACGGCTGTTTCTGGGAAATCATCGAACAACACATCCCCGTCTGCACGCTGATATGTGGCTGATGCGCGGTGATAATCGTTGATGTTCCAATCCAATTTTAACAGGATTTTTTCATCTTTGTCAGTATCGGTTGTTGCGAACTGGCCTGCTTCAAACCCGTAAACATCGCGGAAAATATTAACCGCACGGTCAACGTCAGCCTGCGTTACACCGAATATATTGTCGATGGTATTTGTATTTGCAGGGCGGCGTGTTGAAAACTTTTCATAGTTTGCAAAGAAGAACAGCTTGTCTTTGATGATCGGGCCGCCAAGTGTGGCACCGAAGGTTTTTTCGTTGAAATCACCGATGGCAAGGTCTTCGCCTTTGCTTGTATTACCGGTGAGGCCGTCCCCAGTGTAAAAGCCGTAAGCGCTGCCGTGGAATTCATTTGTCCCCGACTTGGTTACAATATTAATGTTCCCGCCGAGAAAGTTCCCGTAGGTTACATCAAAAGGGGCAACATTCACATTAATGCCTGCGATGGCGTCGATGGAAATTGGTGCCCGTTGGGTGGCTGACATATTCAAGGATAGGCCGAAGTTATCATTTTGCGCCACGCCGTCGATGGTTAGGCTATTAAAGCGGAAGTTCGCGCCTGCAATAGAAACAGCAGGTCCCCGAGGCACGCTTTCATCCACTAGGATTTTTGAATCTGTTTCCAGCGTGTTGACAAAATCACGCGAGACAGACGGTACGCCTTCAATTTCAGCGCGACCAAAATCACGCCCGGCACCGGTGCGCAGGGCAGACAATACCCGTTGGCTTGTTACAACGATTTCTTCAAAGGCTACAGTTTCGCCACTGCCATCATTGGCAAGCAAAACAACAGATTCTGTTGAGCCAAGTTTGAGGCTAACATCATGCACATTGTTTGGTGCATTGGTGATAACTCGTGATGGGTCGCTCAATCGAACAATATAAGGGCCACCTACGGGCAAGCCTTTTGCAGTTAATACACCAGCGCTGTTTGTCGAGCGCTGAAATTCACGGCCTGTTGGCACATGAATAATTGTGACTGAGACACCATTTAAGTTTGAGCCAGCAGCATCCATTACCCGCACCCGAAGGGCAGAAGTGGTGGATTGAGCCGTGGCGACAGTACTGATTGCCATTACAGTCGAAGCGACCGATGCAAGCAATGCTAAACGTCTTATAGCTTTCATTGATTTTTCCTTGAGCCTATATGTTACTAACTTGGGCAGCCATTAGGATTGTTTTGTTATAGTGCAAAGGCTGTGTCTGCTCTCCCGGTCAGGCACGCTTGAAGGGGTATATATCCCGAACAAATTCGCTCCGCACGTCTAATGCTGATGGTTACATTAAGGTTGTTGATCAAAGAGTCAAGAAAGCGTGAAGCTATGGCGGTTCTGGTAAGAAAAAATGCGAAAATGTGCGGTAAAAATGCATCGACCTTAAGTGGAGCGCGCCATGAAATTTGATATGCCGCTTACCTCAGGTGTTCTTGTTAAACGTTATAAGCGATTTCTTGCAGACGTAGAATTGGAAGATGGCAGCGTGGTTACGGCGCACTGTGCAAATTCTGGTTCGATGAAAGGTCTAAAAGAACAAGGCTCTAGCGTGTATTTATTGCCTAATCAGAATCCAAAGGCCAAGCTGGATTGGCGCTGGGAGATGATCGATGTGGGCACGTCCCTTGTGGGGATCAACACATCGCGCGCCAATGGGCTTGTGGAAGAAGCGATTCTTCAGGGCACGATTGTCGAATTACAAGGATATGCGAGACTGCGCCGCGAAGTTAAATATGGGCAGAATAGCCGCATTGATATTCTGCTGGAAGAGCCCGAGGATGCGGCTCTGCTTGAAAAATGTTATGTCGAGGTTAAAAGCGTAACCCTGCGGATCGGGGATGAGGCGCAATTTCCTGATGCCGTGACAGTTCGCGGCACCAAGCACCTGCGTGAGTTGATGGATATGGTGGCCAAAGGGCACCGCGCGGTGATGGTTTATCTAGTGCAGCGCAGTGATTGTACATGTTTCCGCCCTGCCGAAGAAATTGACCCCACCTACGCAAATACGCTAAGAGAAGCTGTTGATGCCGGTGTGGAAATCATATGCTATGCCTGCACGCTTTCACGCGAAGGCATATATGTTAGCAGGGCTCTGCCGTTTGAAATCAAGTAGCCCCGAATATGTAAGGTAAAGAATGAATTATGTTGATGCCGTTTCGGCGCCCAATTCGCGCACAGGAGCGATTAAACTTTATGGCCCTGAAGCCTTGATTGGGATGCGCGCTGCCGGGCGTTTGGCGGCTGAGGTTCTTGATCATGTCACCCCTTATGTTCAGGCAGGTATTACGACTGATGAACTGGATAAAATTTGCGCTGATTTTACTGAAAAAAACGGTGCGATTTCGGCTCCCTTAAATTATCGGGGGTTTCCAAAATCCATATGTACATCGATCAATCATGTGATTTGCCACGGTATACCGGGACCCAAAAAGCTCAAGAAGGGCGACAGCCTAAATATTGACGTGACGGTGATTTTGGATGGTTGGTACGGCGATACCAGCCGTATGTTTTTCATTGGGGAGCCCAAATTGCTCCAAAAACGCCTGTGTCAGGTTACATTTGAAGCCCTTTGGAAAGGTATCGAGCAAGTCAAACCCGGTGCTCGTCTGGGGGATATTGGCCATGCTATTCAAACGCATGTAGAGGCGCACCGGTATTCTGTGGTGCGGGATTTCTGTGGTCACGGCATTGGGCGTGTTTTTCATGACGAACCCAGTGTGATGCATTTTGGTGAGGCAGGCAGCGGCCCGGAACTGCGTCCCGGAATGTTTTTCACCATTGAACCGATGGTCAATGCAGGCAAGCCGGGCTGTAAAGTGTTAAACGATGGCTGGACAGCGGTTACCCGTGACAAATCGCTTTCAATGCAATTTGAGCATACACTTACGGTAACCAAAGACGGCTATGAAGTTTTCACCAAATCACCAAAAGGGTGGGAGTGTCCCCCTTATGTGGTGGCCGGGTAAGAGAAACAATAAACGTTGGGGGCGTGTGTTGGACTTTAAAGAAGGCATGTTTGATTTTAAAGCCGCGTTGGCTGCGCAGCAAAAATCCGTGCCTAAGCCAGATCGTCATACAGCCGATATTAACGCCGCACGCCAGCCTGAAATTCGGGCCTTTAAGGCTGAAGCACAATCTGAATCTGAAGCCGAAACCGAAATCAAAACCGAAATCAAGCCCAAAGAAAAAGATCACAGGCATGGCCACCGCGCACGTCTTCGGGACCGCTTTTTAGAAAGTGCGGGGCTTGGTATGCCCGACTATGAACTGTTAGAGTTGCTTTTGATGCTGGCCATCCCGCGCCGGGACGTAAAACCCCTCGCCAAGCAGTTGATCGCACATTTTGGCAGTTATGCGGCGGTTCTTTCCGCTGAAGTTGGTGCGCTTCGCGGTATCAAGGGGTTGGGAGAAACGGCGATTGCGGCCATCAAGTCTGTGCAGGCCTCGGCGCTGTATTTGGCGCGTTGTGAAACCAGAGAGAAAACAGTTCTCACCAATTGGGATGCGGTTTCTTCCTACCTGCAGAGCGTAATGGCGCACCTTCCCCACGAGCAGTTTCGCCTCTTGTTTCTGGATAAGAAAAATGCATTGATCGCTGATGAGGCACTTAGCAACGGCACGATAGATCAAACCGCTGTCTACCCGCGAGAAATTATCAAGCGTGCGCTAGAGGTGAATGCCAGTGCCTTGATCCTTGTTCATAATCACCCCTCGGGGGATCCTGAGCCAAGTCAGATGGATATCACCATGACCAAAGATGTCACGGATGCTTGTAGTCGTGTGGGAGTGCGTGTGCATGATCACATTATCGTCGGGAAATTTGGCCAAACCAGCTTTAAGGCTCTGGGCCTTTTATAGGGGCACACCTTGCAAAGGAGCACATTTTGATTTGGAAACAGTTACAATCATCTTGGGCGCCGCTTGAGAAGGTGCCTGTCTCGGCTAAAGTTGTTTTGGTATCCGCCGACGGCAAGGTTTTGGTGCTGCGTAAAAACAACGGTATTCCAGACTTGCCAGGAGGCAAGGTTGAACCAAATGAAGACCTGTTTGAAGCGCTTGAGCGCGAGCTCGCGGAAGAAGTTCAAATCAAAGCAAACACGTTTGATTTTGTAGCCTCGTGGGTGAAGCACCATGCGGTGTTGGGGGATCGATTAATATTGGTCTTTGTAGCAGAAATTGCGTCCAGCGCCGACAACTGCATAGTCACGCTTTCAGAGGAACATGTTTGGGGTCAATTTCTGGACAGGGAAGGCGTTGAGGGGATCAATGATTTGCAGCCCGGATATGCCAATGCGTTGTTGATATGCTTGTCTCGCTTTAGCAAAAAGGCCGTGTAAATGTTCCGTCGTTTGGAGAAATGTTACAATGTCGATGATTTCCGTCTCTTGGCCAAAGACCGGCTACCGGGACCGATCTTTCACTATATTGATGGTGCCGCCGATGACGAAGTGACGTACCGGCGCAATACATCGGCATTCGAGGATTGTGACCTTGTTCCAAACATCTTAAACGGCACCTCTGAGGTTGATATGTCCGTTACGGTCATGGGGCAAAAACTGGATATGCCTATATTTTGTTCGCCTACCGCTTTGCAGCGCCTGTTCCACCCAGACGGAGAACACGGAGTGGCTCAAGCGGCAGAAAAATACGGCACTATGTTTGGGGTTTCTTCTCTGGGAACGGTTAAGCTTGCGGATATTGGCGCTTTAATAAAGACGCCCAAAATGTTTCAATTTTATTTCCACAAAGATCGCGCGCTAAATGACAGTATGCTCATGCGGGCCAAAGCAGCTAATTTTGATGTTTTAACCTTAACAGTTGATACTATCACCGGCGGCAACCGAGAGCGTGACTTATACACCGGCTTCACCTCACCGCCGCGCCTGACCCCCGCAAGCCTGCTAAGCTTTGCGTTGCACCCCATATGGGCATGGAGGTATTTCACTGGAGCGCCTTTCGAACTATCGGAATTGAAAGATTATCTTAGTGAAGGCTCTAATGTGGCTATTTCGATAGGCGAATATTTTTCCACAATGCTGGACCCGACCATGGATTGGGACGATGCGGCGGATTTGTGCGCGCAGTGGGACGGTGAGTTTTGCCTGAAAGGCATTATGAGTGTATCAGATGCCAAGCGGGCCGTTGATATTGGCGCAACGGCCATCATGGTGTCGAACCACGGAGGGCGGCAGTTGGATGGTTCACGCGCACCCTTTGACCAGATCACAGAAATTGCAGATGCCGTTGGCGACCAGATTGATATCATACTCGACGGCGGTGTGCGGCGCGGCACGCATGTGCTCAAGGCACTTGCCGCAGGGGCCAAAGCTGTTTCTGGTGGGCGCATGTATCTATATGCACTAGCGGCTGCGGGGCAGCCGGGTGTTGAGCGTGCCCTTTCTATACTGAACACGGAAATAGAACGTGACATGCGGCTGATGGGGATTGATAAAATCAGTGACCTCACACGCGATATGTTGCGTTACCGTTAGTTTGCCGCATGAGATGCCCATCCGTTAGGTTTTTAGTTTGGCGCGATCAAAATAATGCCGGATCAATTGATAAAAACGTGTGACATGGCGGGGTTTTTCACCTCGGTAAGGATGGACAAAATGGATCGGCCATTCTTGGCCCTGATACGCGTCCAAAATAGGGGCTAGACTGCCTTGTTGAATAAGAGGATGTCTTGTTATTTCAGGCAAGAAGGCCAACCCCATTCCTCGTTTAGTCATTTCAATAACGCCGGACAGGCTGTTGGACTTTCCGTATGGCTGCATGTCTATCTGGGCTATAGGTGTGTCTGGAGCGCTGGTTTTAAAAAGAGTAAGCGGTGACTTTTGCCAATGTGCCGCGATCCAGCGGTGATTGCTTAGGTCTTTTGGGCATGAAGGTGTGCCGTATTTGTGAAGATACTCAGGTGAGGCACACAGGCTTTCTGTTAAAATGCCGATAGGAAGTGCCCGGTAATTGCTATCCGGTAAATGACCTGCAAAAATTGCAACGTCAAGGCCTTCATTTATCAGGTCCAGCGGTTCGTCTGTCACCGTAAGATGGGGCTGTAGACCATTAAATTCTGTGCATAGCTGATAAAGCGAAGGGCTGATGATTTCGGGCTCGAAAGAATGGGGAAAGGTCACTGAAAAAATGCCGGACGGTTCCTGTTCTGCCGTTGATATTTCTTGGATTGCTAAATCCAATTGGCTTTTCAGAAGATCACTGCGTTTTAGCAACCGTGTTCCTGCCGTGGTTAACGTCATTGCGCGGGTGTTGCGGAGCAACAATTGGTGGCCAATATCGGCCTCAAGCCGTTTGATATGCTGGCTTACGGCTGATTTGCTCATTTTGAGTGCTTTGGCAGCCAGTGTGAAGGATTGATATTTCACAACTTCGCTAAAGACCATCAAGCTTGGA
This sequence comes from Kordiimonadales bacterium, assembly GCA_015485385.1. Lineage (GTDB taxonomy): Bacteria > Pseudomonadota > Alphaproteobacteria > Sphingomonadales > Kordiimonadaceae > Kordiimonas. Next base: position 14,025 of record WFTS01000112.1, read on the forward strand.
AGAAGGCGTATATTGTTCATATTTTTAAACAGTGATTCAATAATTGTTCTATTGTTTAATGTTCGCTCACTAAGTATCTGCTGTCAAGCACCCTCAAGTGTGAGGGCAAAGACCATAAGGATAGGACAGATCATGAGTGCATATTTAATTGTAGATTTAACACCTAAAGATACCGACAAGCTTCAGGCTTATAGTGTTGCAGCAGGCAAAACCATTGAAGATCACGGAGGGAAATTCTTGGCGAAAGGGCCGTATGTCGCTTTGCACGGCAGTTCAGATCATAAAATAAAAGCAATCATTGAATTCCCAGATGCTGATGCTGCAAAAAATTGGTACGAAAGCGAAGAATATCAAGCACTTGTCAGCACCAGAGACGAAGGCATGGACAGCCAGTTCCATTTGCTTGGTTAGGGGTTGTGGTGCAGAGAACATGTAAAACCATAAAGTTTACACAAACCGGTGATGCATCGGTTCTTCATATGGTGACAGAAGCCGTGCCGCAGCCTTCAGCGGATGAAGTGCGGATTTCGGTCCAGGCCATAGGCCTTAACCGCGCAGAGGTTATGTTTCGTGAAGGGGCATATTTAGAAACGCCAGTATTGCCTTCACGCTTGGGCTATGAGGCCGCAGGTATTGTTGACGCTGTGGGCGAGGACGTAATATCCGTCAAGGTTGGGGATAGGGTTAGCACTATTCCCGCCTTCTCGATGGGGACGTACGGTGTATATAGCGATACGGTGATTGTCCCTGCTCGGGCTGTGGCTCATTATCCAGATAATCTGTCGGCTCAAGAGGGCGCGTCCATCTGGATGCAATATATTACAGCATATGGCGCGTTAATTGATGTTGCGGGGCTGAAAGAAGGACAAACCGTACTTCTTACGGCAGCAAGTAGTAGCGTTGGGATTGCTGCGATCCAGATTGCACGTTCGATTGGCGCTCGCTGTATTGCAACCACACGGGGATCGGAAAAATCAAGCCTGCTTCAAACGGCAGGCGCCAATCATGTTATCGTGACGGATAGTGAAAATTTAGAGGAACGCATTGCAGAAATAACGTTGAATGAAGGCGCACATGTTATCTTTGATCCGGTTGGTGGGCCCATAGTGGACGCGTTGGCTAATGCGGCGGCCCAAGGCGCAACGCTTGTTGAATATGGAGCACTTGATCCCAGACCAACGCCGTTTCCACTGTTCCCGGCTCTTGCAAAAGGGCTGACTATTCGAGGCTACACTCTTTTTGAAATTACGCAGGATGACCAACGCCTTGCTCGGGCAAAAGCCTTTATTTATGACGGCCTTCGCACTGGCTGCCTTCGTCCGCTTTTGGATAAAAATTTTGCTTTTGATGATGTGGTTAACGCGCACCGCTATATGGAATCGAACCAGCAAGTGGGAAAGATTACGCTTTCGGTATAAGTGCTGACACGCAATTTTTATAAACAAGGCTGGAAAGTGCAGAGAAGGCTCTGTGCTTTCCAGTTTTTTGGCTATATGGCTTGCGCACACAAGCGCTTTCTAGTATCAGCCAAGGCGTACTTTCTTCTAAGAAGATCGGCATAAATTTTGCCCTCTGACGCCGCTAGGAGCCGCCCATGATCCCGCGCTATTCCCGCAAGCCCATGACAGATATCTGGGAGGCCGAGAACCGTTTCCGCATTTGGTTTGAAATTGAGGCGCACGCCTGTGACGCCAATGCCAAGCTTGGCCGTATCCCTGAGGACGCCGCCAAAGCGGTGTGGGAACGCGGCAAGTGGGACATTGACCGCATCGACGAGATTGAGCGCGAAGTAAAGCATGATGTGATTGCGTTTCTAACCAACTTGGCTGAACACGTTGGTGACGAGGCGCGTTTTGTCCATCAAGGCATGACATCGTCTGATATTTTGGACACATGTTTGTCGGTACAGCTTATGCAAGCGGCCGATATTATTATCGCGGATATTGAGAAGCTCTTGCTTGTCTTAAAACGCCGCGCCGAGGAACATAAATATACTGTCTGTATTGGCCGCAGCCACGGTATTCACGCAGAACCAGTAACCTTTGGCCTTAAGATGGCGCAGGCGTATGCAGAATTTGACCGCTGCCTTAAACGTATGAAGGATGCCCGTGCTGAAGTGTCTACCTGTGCGATTTCAGGCGCGGTTGGTACTTTCGCAAATATTGATCCGTTTGTAGAAGACTATGTGGCGGAAAAAATGGGCCTAACTGTTGAACCCGTGTCCACCCAAGTGATCCCGCGTGATCGCCACGCCATGTATTTTGCTGTACTTGGTGTGATTGCCAGTTGTATCGAGCGCTTGTCGGTTGAAGTGCGCCATCTGCAACGCACCGAGGTTCTGGAGGCACAAGAGTATTTCTCCAAAGGGCAGAAGGGCTCGTCGGCGATGCCGCACAAAAAGAACCCTATATTGACCGAGAATTTAACGGGTCAGGCACGTTATATTCGCGCCATGTGCATCCCGGCGATGGAAAATGTTGCGCTGTGGCATGAGCGTGATATTTCGCACTCTAGTGTTGAGCGTTATATCGCTCCAGATGCGACTGTGGCGCTTGATTTCAGCCTTGCGCGCTTGACAAGCGTAATGGATAAACTGCTGGTTTATCCAGAGAATATGCTCGACAATATGAATAAAATGGGTGGCCTACCGAACAGCCAGCGTGTTCTTTTGGAATTAACGCAAGCAGGTGTAAGCCGCGAGGATGCCTACCGTTTGGTGCAAGAAAACGCCATGAAAGTATGGGATAGCCGGGGCGAATTGCAGCTTCTCGACCTGTTGAAATCAGACACGACCGTGACTGCAAAAGTGTCAGAAGCCGAGCTTGATGAGCTGTTTAATATGGATTATCACACCAAGCATGTTGATACGATTTTCAAACGTGTTTTTGGCAAGTAAGCCCCTTAAATATAAATATGAAAATGTGGCTGGGGTATTTAGCTGCTCCAGCTATTTTTTTAAGTTAGGATATTGCTGACTTAAGGTTGTGGTATGGCTCTCGACGCTGGCTGTCTATTCAGCTATACACAGAGCCAAGATGAACAACTAAGCTTTGATTGGGGTAGGATGCTTTCGTTAGATCAGATAGACCCGGTTGGTTTGGAGGGTACACCTGCCACACAGCTGGACGTCCCGGATACACCAGAAACCAAGGCCATGTTAGCGCTTTGGAAGGAGAAAATGGACGGCTCTGACTTACCTCGCCGGTCTGATTTTTCCCCATTAGAGATGAAAAATTATCTCGCCTATATTTACATTATCGAAGTGCTGGATGGCGGTGCAGATTTTCTGGTTCGGCTTGCAGGCACTGCGCTGACAGGTGTTTTCGGTGAAGATTTTACAGGCGCAAAATTTAGCGATCCTCGCCTTTCGGGTGCTGCGTGGCGGTTGGCTATATTTCGCAAAGCCTTTGATACTCTAAAGCCTGTGTCTTTTCGCTTTCGGCTTGGACCTGTGAATTCCCCCCGCCTCGTGACTGAAAACTTAATCCTGCCTGTGCGCGATAAAAATGATGGATGCATCATTTTAATG
>WFTS01000113.1 GCA_015485385.1 Kordiimonadales bacterium
AACACGGCATGACATAGGATGCGCATGAAGACGTCACTTACAAAATTAGCCCTCGGCGGATTGCTAGCCGCAGCTAAGGGCATACCCCATACACTAAAGCTCGATGGCTACTTGCTCACTCGCATCCAGCGTATACTCAACACAGTTATCGCCCGCGCCTTTGCGGTCGATGACGAGAAAGTCGCTAGCCGCGTTCAGGGCTAAACTATAATGGTGCCACGTGCCCTTACGGTAATTAACGCCTTGCCACGGCTGGGCGAGGAAAACCTTGATTTTATCTGCGTCAAAACTACCCGCTTTGGCTACAACTACCAAATAGGGTTCGCGGCCTAACGGCATAAAGGCTTGGCTGCCCAGCGGATGATATTCCATTAGTTTGAGGGTGACCGGTTTCGGCAGGGGGTTCGAGCGAAAAATGCTAACACACACTTCGCCGCCGCCCGCTGATACATCCACAGGAAACAGGTCATGAAACCGGGTGGTATTGCCTTCGTTAATGCGGATCATCTCGGCATCAGGACTGGCTTCAATCACCTCGCCGTAAGGGGCAAAGGCATCTGCAGTTAGCGGCTGTGGCTTGATCGTCCGCACCATTATTTCCCCGTATTGTCTTTGATCCACTGCCCTAAAATAGCGCGCTCTTTATCCGTCATACCGGTTTCATTGCCCAGCGGCATAATGTCGGTATTGACGGCTTGCTCTAGGATAAGCGGCGCTTTCAGCAGGATCATTTCCCGGCTATCCAACTTCAGCCCTGCTGGGGCTTCATCAAAACTTTCGTGTGTTGGCACCGCTGCGTGACACGCCGTACAGTGCTTGCCCACAATGGCCTGAACCTCTGCAAAAGAAGCCCCAACATCCGCATAATCCGCACGCTTTCTGGCTTCCATAGTGGCGGCAAAGATAATCAGAGCAACAAACAAGATGGCGGCAGAAATTGGCAAGGCCAGCCCAGTACCCGCCTTGTGCCGCACATTAAAATAGTGCCGTATCAACACACCCACCAGCGCCAGCCCCGCGAGGATCACCCAATTATAAGGGTTGGAAAAGGTCATGGGATAATGGTTCGATACCATCATCAACAAAACCGGCAGGGTCATATAATTATTATGCAAAGAGCGCTGTTTGCCTTTTATGCCAAGTGCGGGATCGGGGGCTTCGCCCTTCAAAAGAGCAGCCACCACCTTTTTTTGGTTCGGGATGATAACCATAAAGACATTGAAGGCCATCACGCTGCCCACGATCACACCAATATGTACATAAGCCGCACGGTCATTAAAAATGTGGGTCAGGCCATAAGCTACGGCTGTTAAATAGCCAAACCAAAGGATGCCCAGCAGCTTGTTCTTACTGCCAAGCGCCGACTTGCACAAAGTGTCATAAAATACCCAGCTGCCAAGAATAAACACCAAGCTAATAGCAATGGCCTCAAACTGATTCAGCGCCATTTTGGCTTTGTCGATCAAAAATAAGTCGGCCCCCCAATAATAAATCAGCGCCATCAGGGCAAAGCCGCTCATCCAAGTGAAATAGGCTTCCCATTTGAACCAGTGCAAATTATCGGGCAGGGCCTCGGGCGCCACTGCATATTTTTGATTATGATAAAAGCCGCCGCCGTGCACCGACCACAGCTCGCCCGACATGCCTTTTTTCGGGTCTTTGGGTTTTTCCAGATGGTTATCCAGCCAGACAAAATAAAAGGACGAGCCAATCCATGCGATGCCGGTGATAACATGAAGCCAGCGAATAGCCATGTTAAGCCAAGGGGTAAAATCAATCTCCATCGGAGCAGTCCTTCATTATCTATCAGTTAACATACTATAAACACTCGGCTTTTTCGTAACCCAGCACAAGATCATAAGCGGGTGTTGTTAGAAATTCTTCCAGTGTGTCGTCCATCACCAAATGGGTGAAAAGCGTGACTGCATCCCCAAGTTTGCTTGCGCCAACAAAGGCTGTGCCGTCCAGCAGAGCCACTTCTTCAGCTAGCAGGGTTTCGATCAAGGCCGCGTCAACAGGGCGGCCATCATCCAGTTTGGCGCCGTGGGTGCGCCACTGCCACAATTGTGTGCGGCTGATCTCGGCGGTGGCGGCATCTTCCATCAGGTTATGGATCGGCACACAGCCGCTGCCGTCCAGCCACGCAGCTAAATAGAGAAGCGCCACATTGATATTGCCGCGCAAGCCAGCCTCGGTGATCGCGCCTTTGGGAACCTTTAACAGGTCGGCAGCCGACACAGACACATCCGCGCGCATATTATCCAACTGGTTCGCCTCAGGCATGACTGCATCAAAAATAGCCTTTGCGGTTGGGATCAAGGCCGGGTGCGCAACCCAAGTGCCGTCATGACCGTTTTGGGCTTCACGCTTTTTATCAGCTTCAACTTTCGCCAAAGCCGCAGCATTGGCTGCCTCATCCCCCTTAATTGGTATCTGCGCTGCCATGCCGCCCATCGCGTGCGCGCCGCGCCGGTGGCAGGTTTGAATAAGCAATTGGCTGTAGGAACTTAGGAAGTGCCGGTCCATGCCAATGACGCTGCGGTCAGGCAACACAAAATCAGGCCGCTTGGCAAAGCGTTTGATGAAATTAAAAATATAATCCCAGCGGCCACAATTCAGGCCAACAATATGATCCTTGAGCGCATAAAGGATTTCATCCATTTGGAACGCAGCCGTAATGGTTTCTATCAAAACGGTTACCCGAACTGTACCGCGCGGCAGAGAAAGCGCATCTTCTACATAGACAATCACATCCTGCCAAAGCTGGGCCTCAAGGTGATGCTCTAGTTTGGGCAGGTAAAAATAAGGTCCGGCGCCATTGGCGATAAGCCGCTTGGCGCTGCTGGCCATAAAAGCGATAAAATCAAAGAACCCCGCCGAGACAGGAGCGCCGTTTACTGTCACATGGCTTTCTAACATATGCAGACCGCGCGGGCGCACCAACAACACCGCCGTCTTGTCCCCCAATATATAATGTTTACCGCTGCTTGGGTTTGTGAAATCAATCGAACCATCCGCTGCATCACGCAAGTTAATCTGGCCCCCGATCATATTTTCCCACGTTGGGGTGCTGCTGTCTTCGAAATCCGCCATGAAGGCGTTTGCACCCGAATTTAAGGCATTAATCACCATTTTTCGGTCTACTGGCCCGGTAATTTCCACTCTGCGATCCTGCAAGGCTGCTGGGGCTGGGCGCACTGTCCAATCAGCAGCACGCACATCAGCGGTATCCGCTAAGAAATCAGGTAATTCGCCATTATCAAGGCGGGTTTGCAGGGCTGTACGCGCAGCCATCAAGTCCCGGCGGCGCGCCCCGAACTTGGCTTCGACCTCACCGATCAGGCGCAGCACATCTGGGGTTAAAATATCTTGCTGGCCGCTGATATAAGGGGCGCTTGCTAGACATGCATTGCTCATGCTTTTATCCTTGTTTCATCTGTATGTATCACTTGCAAAAGTTCAGCCACGACCGAAGCAGCGATCACCGCAGGTTCTTTACTGGCAATGCCTGAAATTCCAATAGGGCACGTCATGTTCTCCAAAGCCTTTTCATCAACAAGCCCCGACTTTAACAGTTTCGCCTGAAAGCGGGCGCGTTTGGTCTTGCTGCCGATAAGGCCGCAGTAAGCCGCATCACCGCGCGCTAATATTTTTTCTACCAGAGCATAATCACGTTGATGATTATGGGTAAAAACCAGATAGAGCGCACCCGGAGGGGCCTCAGCCACAAGGGCGCAATAATCCTCTGTTACATACTGTGTATGATTACACGGAATTTGTTCTGGAAACTCAGAGGCGCGGGCATCAACCCAAGCAACTTCAAACGCCAAGGGCGCAAGTGCCGTAGCAACCGCGCGGCCCACATGGCCTGCCCCAAACATATAAAGCCGGTTAGCTGTCCCTTTGACAAGTTCAAGCAGTGCCGCAGCGTCTCGCGCTTTGCCGTGAAATGTATCGCCTGCTTCATCTTGAAAATAAAACGGATCAAGCGAAAAATAATCCACCCAGTTTTTCTCTAGCGCCCCGCCGTGAAAGCTGGTTTTCAAAAACCCGTGACGGGCTTCTAGTAGAAACGCAGCGCCCGGTTCGGTACGCTCTAGCAAAACGGTCACATTGCCGCCGCAACACTGCTCTAACAAAGGCCCAAGCGCATAATTTTGAAACTGATAGTCCGCGCCTTCAGCCGCAAGAAATTTTCGGGCTTGATCCGTGATAATATATTCCAGATTACCGCCACCAATGGTGCCGTACTGGTTTTGGTCCGAGACCAGCATTTTCGTGCCGACCTCACGCGGGGCTGACCCGGATGTCTCAACAATAGTCACAATTACAAACGGACCGTTTGCAGCCATTTCACGCGCTCTATGCAGCCAATCCCACACCGGTTACGCCTCCCTTGGTTTGCGAATATCCATCACGGCCATCAATACCGCTTCGGGTGTTGCCGGTGCATCTAAATGAGGCGATAGGCGGTAATCAGCCACGCTTGCGACCGCATCCACGATCGCCATAAACACTGCATTCGCCAGCATGAAAGGCGGTTCTCCAACGGCTTTCGAACGGTGAATGCTGGCTTCAATATTGCGACCTTTGTTCCACAGATTGATGTTCATCACATCAGGCCGGTCAGAGGCCGTGGGGATTTTATAGGTGGACGGCGCGTGGGTTTTCAAGCTGCCGTCATCGCCGAAAACCAATTCTTCGGTGGTAAGCCACCCCATGCCCTGAACAAAAGCGCCCTCTATCTGCCCCAGATCAATCGCAGGGTTTAGAGACCGCCCTGTTTCATGCAAAATATCCGTGCGCACTACACGGTTTTCACCCGTTAAGGTATCTATCACCACCTCTGAAACCGCCGCGCCGTAGCAAAAATACAAAAAAGGCCGACCCTTATGTGTCACGCGGTCATAATGAATTTTCGGGGTTTTATAAAAGCCTGTTGAAGACAAGGAAACCCGCGCTAAATAGGCCTGTTTTGTCAGCTCGGAAAAGGCGATGCGCTTGTTTTCAATATAAACAAGATTATTCCTGAAACTGATGCGGTCTTTTGGGCATCCATAAGATTTTGCAGCAAAGTCAATCAGCCGCCGCTTGATCGTTCGCGCCGCATCCAAAGCAGCCATGCCGTTCAGATCAGAGCCCGACGAAGCCGCTGTTGCCGATGTATTAGGCACCTTCGCGGTGGTGGTTGCTGTGATTTTCACGTGGCTGACATCAATTTGAAATTCCTCTGCCACCACTTGCGCAACTTTGGTAAACAGACCTTGGCCCATTTCTGTGCCGCCATGATTAAGGTGCACACTACCGTCGGCATAAATATGCACCAAAGCTCCGGCTTGATTAAGGTGTGTGGTGGTAAAGCTGATACCAAATTTCACCGGCGTAATAGCAATGCCCTTTTTCAGGATTTTGCTCGAAGCATTATAGGCCCTGATTTGCTTCCGACGAGCGCGGTAATGCGCGCTTTCAGCCAGAGTCTCCAACAGTTGCCCGGCAACGCAGTCTTCCACTTTCATACCAAAGGGCGTGATATTACGGCCGGTATCACCATAAAGATTAGCGGCGCGAACATCTAAAGGATCCAGCCCCAAATCAAGGGCAATATGTTCGATCACACGCTCGATACCGATCATTCCCTGCGGCCCGCCAAATCCCCGAAAGGCTGTGTTGGAAACCGTGTGGGTTTTATAGCGGTGCGAAACTATGTCAATATCTGAAAGATAATAGCAATTATCAGCATGGAACATGGCACGGTCATTGATCGCAGGCGACAAATCTGTTGATCGTCCACACCGTGATGCCATCGCTATTTTAAGACCTGATATATGGCCTTCACTATCGAAACCAACATCATAATCATATTTAAAATCATGACGTTTTCCGGTGATGATCATATCATCATCGCGGTCAAGTCGCAGCTTTGCGGGGCGTCCGGTTTTGACCGCTGCTAGAGCACACATGGCAGCGAACATAGCGGGTGATGTCTCTTTCCCGCCAAAACCACCGCCCATGCGGCGCACCTCAACAGTGACCGCATTTGTGGGGCGGCCTAGCACATGGGCCACCAGATGCTGGACTTCGCTCGGGTGCTGAGTTGAAGAAAAAACATGAACGTCGCCGTCTTCCTCAGGTGTCGCAAATGCGATCTGGCCCTCAAGATAAAAATGATCCTGCCCGCCAATGCGAAAACTGCCGGAAAGCCTGTTTTCTGCCTCTGCTAATTTGACCTCAGCATCGCCCTGACCCATTTTCTGACTGGCTTCAATATAGGATTTCGCCTTCTCTGCGCTGTCAATATTGGTGATATGCGGCAAAATTTCATAGCGGATATCCGCCAATTTTTCGGCAGCTATCGCAGCTTCAATACTGTCAGCAGCAACAACGAAAACCGGCTGGCCGATATATTCCACCACGCCGTCAGCGAACAGCGGATCATCGCCTGCAAAAGGGCTAACGTCATTATGTCCGGGGATATCACTTGCACTTAGAACACAGGCAACACCCGGTGCGGCGCGCACCTTGGTAAGGTCCATGCTTGTGATCTGAGCGTGGGCCTTCGCGGAGGTTCCAACATAAAGATGCAGCATGTTTTTCGGCTCTGGAAGGTCATCAATATAAACCGCACTGCCCGCAACATGTTTGTGCGCGCTGTCATGACGCAAATCCGTATGAACCGCACCTTTGATGTCAGATATTTGAGGGCCGGTGGTATCACTGGGCATAGACCGGCTCCTTATTTAGAAGACGGGTTTCTACCTCGCCTTGTTGCTCTAGGTAGAATTTCATCAGCAGGTTTTGAGCGACTTGCAACCGGTAATTCGCCGAAGCCCGCATATCTGAAAGCGGTGTAAAATCATCCGCCATCGCGGCCATGGCCGCCTCAATAGTGGCGATATTAAAGGGCTTTCCTAGCATCATAGCCTCGGCTTTTGCCGCGCGTTTAGGGGTCGCCGCCATGCCGCCAAACGCTATCCGCACACGCCGTGTGACACCCATGTGCGTTAAAACAGCAAATGAGGCACACACAGCCGAAATATCCTGATCAAAACGCTTTGACAGCTTATAGGCCCCATACATCAAGCCCTCTGCGGGTTTGGGCACTATAATCTTCTCTAAAAACTCACCGGGTTTTATGTCCTGTACACCGTAATCAATGAAATAATCCTCAATATCCAGCGTCCGAACGCCTTCTATACTGCGTGCAACAACCTGTGCCGCCGCCGTGATCAACAGCGGCGGCATATCCCCTATCGGCGAGCCATTGGCAATATTGCCGCCGATGGTGCCGCTGTTTCTGATTTGGGTTGACCCAATGCGCCGCATCACACCGCCCATATCTGGGTAAAGCCCCGACAGAACGGCCATCGCATCGCTGTAATTTACCCCCGCGCCAATTTCCACGCAGCCCCCTAAGTCTTTGATTTCTTTGAGTTCCGCCACGTCTGACACTGAAATAACTGTGTTCAGTGTTTTATGCATCTTGGTCACCCAAAGCCCTACATCGGTGCCGCCCGCAAGCAGAATTGCGTCGGGATTATCAGAGTATAATTTGGTCAAAGCCGCGATTGTTACGGGTGCGTAATAAACAGTCCGCCCCCCTGAAATCTGAGCCCTACCCTCTATTTTCAGTGTGACATCCCTTTTGAGGTTCATGAGCGCGTTAGTTTTTGCTGCCAAATCTGGTAGCTCGTCTGCCCCGATCTCATGCATTTTTGTCGCGGCATCTATGATCGGGCCATAGCCCGTACAGCGACATAAGTTACCTGCTATCGCTTCTTCAATTTCGGCTTTCGTGGACACTACGCCCTTCAGATACAGGGCATATAAAGACATCACAAAACCAGGGGTGCAAAACCCGCACTGAGAGCCGTGAGTTTCCACCAGCGCCTTTTGCACCGGATGCAATCCGCCGTCTTTGGATTTCAAGCTTTCCACGGTGAGCAATTCTTTGCCGTCAAGTGTGGCGAGAAATAAAATGCACGCATTCACCGCACGGTAGTGGACGTTGCCATCCCTCAGTTCGCCGACAACCACGGTGCAGGCTCCGCAATCCCCTTCGGCGCAGCCCTCTTTGGTGCCGGTGCGGGCCATCTCATACCGCAAATAAGTTAGCAGTGTCACCGACGGATCGGCAACAGTGGCGCGAACCAATGCGCCGTCGAGCATAAATTGTACCGTATTCGTCATCCGCCTAGCTGCCCCTGTAGCTGCTATAGCCGTATGGAGAGATTAATAAGGGAACATGATAATGTGCGCGGGTGTCGGCAACACCAAAGCGAATAGGCACCATATCCAAAAATGCGGGATCCTCAAGCGCGGTACCCCGTGCCCGATAATATTCTCCGGCGGCAAATTCTAATTGATAAATGCCCGGCTTAAAATCATCCCCATCCAGCATGGGGCCATCCACACGACCATCGCTGTTGGTTGTCGCCATAAACAAGTTTTCCAGAGCGCCGTCCGGCCCAACCCGGTACAGCGTAATTTTAATGCCTACGCCCGGACACCCGTTCGCGGTATCGAGCACATGGGTCGTTAGATATCCCATTTCATTCCCTTATCTTGGTCGCACATGCAGCGGTGTTAGGCTAAATAATGCTGGATCATCAACCATATGTAAAGAAAATCGTACACATTTTTATTTTAAATTGTTGACAATCTGGCAAAATCAGCAAAACTTATGCTGGCCTTACAGGAAAGTCATCACCCGTAAGCCCCGCAAATGAACTGGACGAACCAGAACCGCTGACTGCAAAAAGGCTAAGAAATTGTCTGACAGGCTGACAGAAGCAGATATCTGCAACAGTATCCGAACGCGGGTCTTGGAACAGCGGCTCGCGCCCGGAACCAAGATGACAGAGGAATTGCTGTGCGGAATATTCGGTGTCAGCCGAGGCGTTGTCCGAAAGGCTCTGCAACGGCTCGCCAATGACAGTATTGTCACGTTGGTAAAAAACAAGGGCGCGGTGATTAGCGTACCCACCCCTGACGAATCGCACCAGATTTTCGAAGCCCGTACTATCATGGAAAACGCCTTGCTGAGGCGTACAATCAAACGCGCCGACACGGCTGCCATCCAAACTTTTCGCGCCCACTTAGCCACCGAGCAACATGCATTAGACGCAGGCAATGTGCCCAAATGGATCCGATTGTCGGGCGAATTTCATATTATTCTCGGAAAAGCAGCGGGCAATGATCCTATGTGCGGCTTCCTTGAACAATTGGTGTTCCAATCCTCGCTGATCCTCGCTCTTTATGGTGACCAAGGCGCTCCCAAAAGCTGCGAAGGCGGCGAACATGAACGCATTGTCGATGCCATCGAAGCCAGAGATATCACCGCAGCCACCGATATTATGGCCGAACATATGGCGTCCCTTGAAGCTCTGCTTGATTTTGATGCCAAGGATAAATCCCAAGACCTCGCCGCCATTTTAGCAGACAGTCCCTAGAGAGCACCGCTGATGACAGACCCTTATCCATATAACAGCTCTTATCCGCGCGATCTCATAGGCTATGGTGCCAACCCGCCCCATGCCAACTGGCCTAACGGCGCTCGCATCGCTCTGCAAGTTGTGATGAATTATGAAGAAGGTGGCGAAAACTGTGTCTTGCACGGGGATGCGGGTGCGGAAACCTTCTTATCAGAAATCATTGGCGCGGCGCCGGTTGCCGGGCGTCACATGAGCATGGAAAGCCTTTATGAATACGGCAGCCGCGCAGGTGTATGGCGGTTGTTACGCTTGTTCCGGAAATATGACATTCCGGTCACCGTGTTTGCCGTTGCTATGGCCTTGGCACGCAATGAAGATGTGGCCAAGGCGATCATGGCAGACGGCCACGAGATATGCAGCCACGGTTTGCG
>WFTS01000114.1 GCA_015485385.1 Kordiimonadales bacterium
CCCATATTTTATCCACACGCTCCACAACACCCTCATCCATCTTGATCTTTTCGCCCCATTCGCGGTGGGTTTCATTGCCGATTTTGTTGGTGGCGTCCATGCCTAGTTTGCCGCCTAACCCGCTTTCGGGGCTGGCGAAGTCTAGGTAGTCGATGGGGGTGTTCTCGATGGTGACAATATCGCGCACCGGGTCCATCCTCGTGGACATCGCCCACATCACGTCTTTCCAGTCGCGGCAGTTGATGTCGTCGTCCACCACAATCACGAATTTGGTGTACATAAACTGCCTGAGATAGCTCCACACCCCGGTCATGATGCGCTTGGCGTGGCCGGCGTAGGCTTTTTTCATGCTCACCACCGCGATGCGGTAGCTGCATCCCTCAGGCGGCAACCAGAAATCGGTGATCTCAGGGAATTGTTGCTGCAACAAGGGGATGAACACCTCGTTCAGTGCTTCGCCCAGTACGCTTGGCTCGTCTGGCGGGCGGCCGGTGTAGGTGCTTAGATAAATCGGCCTCTCACGCATGGTGATGGCGGTAATATTGAAAACCGGAAACTGCTCAACCGAGTTATAATAACCGGTGTGGTCGCCGTAGGGGCCTTCATCCCTATAATCATCAAGGCTAACAAAACCTTCCAGCACAATCTCGGCGGTGGCGGGCACTTGCAGCGGCACGGTTTTGCAGTTTACCAGCTCCACCTTTTTGCCGCGCAGCAACCCTGCGAACTGATATTCCGACAGGGTATCGGGCACCGGCGTTACGGCCGCGAGAATAGTGCCCGGGTCTGCGCCGATCACCACAGCAGCAGGCACAGGTTCGGGGCTGACATCTTTCCAACGGGCATATTGCTGCGCGCCGCCCCGGTGCTTGAGCCAGCGCATCAGCGTTTGGTTTTTTGATACCCGCTGCATCCGGTAAATGCCCAGATTATAATTGTCTTCGGGTTTGTCCGAGGGGCCTTTGGTCACAACCAAGGGCCAGGTTATCAAAGGCGCAGGCTCGCCGGGCCAACAGGTCTGGATAGGCAGCAAGCCCAAATCAATATCATCGCCGGTTAGCACCACCTCATGCACCGGAGCTTTTTTCACCGTCTTGGGGCGCATCGCCATGATTTTTTTAGCCAGCGGTAGCATTTTGACGGCGTCGCGCACGCCGCGCGGTGGTTCGGGCTGCCTTAGGAACGCCAGAGTTTCGCCCACCTCGCGCAGCTGGTGCGGCTCGCGGTCCATGCCCCACGCTACGCGCTCAACCGTCCCGAACAGGTTCACCAAAACCGGCATCGGCGAGCGTTCGCCGCGCTCGTTGATCACATGTTCGAACAAGATCGCAGGCCCGCCCTTTGCCAAAACACGAGTTTGGATCTCGGTCATTTCCAGCTCGGTGGAAACCGGTTCGCTAACCCGCACAAGGCGGCCTTTAGCCTCCAAATGGTCGATAAATTCTCTTAGTGATGCATATGCCATATAGGGGCTTATAAATCAGTGTTGGGCATCATGCTACGGTGAAAATGCCGCATATTGATTTATAACCAACCAGAGCTTGCATTTTCACGCCAATTGCGCATGATCACTTTGGGGAGCGACGAGACATTAGGGACAGGTCATGCAGCAGAGCAACGGGACACCGATTACCCGGAGTGGGGGCTATTTTATTCGCACAGGCTGGCGAGCGAAGGGCTACAGTGTAGACCAAGAGCAAGAAAGCTTTTATCAGCGCACCAAAATTTTATTGGGCATAGTGGCTTTGTTGCTTGGCATTGGCGCAGCGTTGGGTATCACACATTTTTTTGAAACTGTTTTTGTGCCCTTGTTGCAAGAGCGCTTGCCGATGTTGGCTTATTATCCATCCTTCTGGCGGCTTATGATTTATTTCGGCGTGCTGTTTGGCGGTATCGCAGTGTACGGCCAAGCCGTCGTGATGGTTGGACGCTCTATAGTTAAAGGCAAGCATCCGCTGGATGAAGGCTATGGCTTTTCTGAGCAGCGCCGCCGGGCCTCGCGTCATAGACGCCGCAGCTTGATTTTAAGGTTGGTTCTTTTGGCCGTATTGGTTTTTGTGCCGCTTTGGGAAGATCACAGCAAACGGGATTTTCTGATTCTGGTTTTTGGATATCAGTTCCTTGAAGGCCTGTATTTCCGCTATATCAGCCCCGGTAAAAGCCGTGCCCGAAAACGGGGTGAAACAGGGAGTGATAAAGCCACACCTGCGGCAGCGCCTGAGCATAGCCCTAAAGAAAAGCCCGAAGACGCCTCCGCTGAGGAAGCGCCAGAGCAAACACCAGAGCAAACACCAGAGAATGCGCCTGAGAAAACGTCAGAGATTGCGTCAAAGAATACGCCCGGGAAAGACGACTGAACAGGTACAAGAGAGGCTGAATAAGGCGTCGAATTATGGGCGCTTGCAGTCTTTGTCTCTTTGCTGCCGGGCTGAATTTCAGCGCTATGTTTGATACAAATCAAACACTGCGCCTTTGGTTCATGACAAGGAAAGACATACC
>WFTS01000115.1 GCA_015485385.1 Kordiimonadales bacterium
GATGAAATATGGCTGTTTTAACCGTGTTTCATCACGGCAGCCTTAATAGCGCCGAGACCGCCGGATAAAATTTCGGTCCTGTATAAATTCATCCCGAATTTCATCATTCCGATATTGGCTAAGGGCATAAACGGCCCAAATTGCAGCCACAGGCCAGCCGATGATCGTTAGCCATAAAATCGCGCACAATATGCCCTGAAACGGACGCCAGATTGTGAAAAAAACCAGTGGTGGTATGAAAATCGCCATTAAAAGGCGCATTTATCCCTCCTTTTATCCTCGCTGTTAATCTTTTATTGGCCTTTTTATAGCTTTGATGTGGGGATGATCCCTGCAGGCTTCAAGAGGCGTTTCTTTTGGGCTATATGGGTATATTATATTTGCCTAAACCAAGGCTGGATATGCTACAGAGCCCAATAAGGGTATATTTGAGTTTGGATTTAAGAAAAGGTTCGCGACCGAAATGATTAATTTCCTTCGTAATTTTAAAGTAAGCACCCGCATTTGGACGCTCACAGGCCTGTCGTTTACGGGCATGGCGGTTATTCTTTTCGAATTCTCTACCCTTGTGGGGGATGATCAGGGTGACCTTACATTTGTCTATAGCGTAACGGCCATTATGGTTTTGCTCATTTTGTTGCTGTCGTGGGCGATTACGGCAAGCATCATGGGCCCGCTGCGCCAGTTGCAAACCGAATTAACAGTTTTATCGAACGGTGATTATAAGGCCCCGGTTACCGACGCTGACCATAGTGACGGGATTGCTGCCATGGCCCGTGCTGCAGAATTCCTACGCAAAAACTCGCTTGAAAGTGAAGAACTCCGCGCTGAAGCCGAAAAAGCCCACCTAACCCGCGAGAGGGAAGAGCGCGAACTAGAACACCGTCAGGCAGAAGAAGCGGCAGAGCGCCGTGAGGCTGAAATTGCTCAACAGAAAGCGTCTGCCGCTGAACGCCAACAGATGCAAAATGATCTGGCAAATGCGTTTGAAAGCGAAGTTTCTGGCGTGATACAGGCTTTGTCTGGCTCGGTTGCCGAATTGCAAATGGCCGCAGACACAATGACATCCGCGATTGAAGAAACCGGCTATGAAGTCACGGCAGCCGCCAATGCTACAGACGCCACCAGCCAAGATATGAATTCGGTTGCAGACGCAACAGACGGCTTAACTGGCGCAATCGGCGAGATCCGCGTTCAGGTAGAACAAGCCAATACAATCACAACAAAAGCAATGGATGTCGCTAAAAGCGCTGAAGGCCAAGTGGGGTCTCTGTCAAACGCATCTGACCGGATTTCAGAGGTGGTGAACCTGATCAATGACATTGCGGAACAAACCAATTTATTGGCGCTGAATGCCACCATCGAAGCCGCGCGCGCAGGGGAAGCGGGCCGGGGCTTTGCTGTGGTTGCAAGTGAAGTGAAATCACTTGCCAATCAAACGGCCCAAGCCACGCAGGAAATTGAAGAACAAGTGAAAGCCATGCAAGATGCCACACGCGGCACGGTTGACGCGGTTGGTAGTATCTACACCAGTATCAATCAGGTAAGCGAAATTTCAGGCATGATCGCCGCTGCGGTGGTTGAGCAAGAAGCTTCGACCGGCGAAATTGGCCGCAGCGTTCAAAATGCCAGCCAAGGCACCGCCAATTTGGCGCAGAATGTGGGCCGAGTGCAGGAGATGTCCCAAAATAGCGCGGGCGCCGCCAAGGTGGTGAGCAGTAGCTCAGGTGGGCTAACGGAACAAGCCAGCGTTTTGGAACAGTCTGTGAATAATTTTCTTGCCAGAGTGCGCGGCTAGCGCGGGAAGAGTGCGCGGCTAGCGCGGGAAGAGTGCGCGGCTAGCGCGGGAAGTGCGAGACGAACCAGTTTTAGCAGATACGGTTTATCAGCAAAAACGGATGTGCTTATGAACACCCGGGGCGGCGATCATCCCTTCAAGCGTCGTCTTTGGTGGGTAGAAACGCTTTGATGCGCTCGATATACCAGCTCGGGAACCCATAATTTTTTGCGGGTTTTAAAATGCGGCTGATATAGGCCTTATCAGCCATTCCCGGTGCCATATCAGCAGATAAATAGGTTAGCGCCGGCACTGTGCGCCCCCCACGCGTGCGCACAATCACAGGCTCAACCTGATAGGGGGCATCGGTTAGGCTTGGGGTGTGGCTGGCGACAAGTGTTTCAATCTCGCTGTGGGTGAAATTGGCGAGAATGCCAAAAACTACGCCGTCGCCGTTTTCGACCAAATTTGCAACAGGCTGGATTGTAAGCTCGAACCCCAACAGCATAGCCGGCGCAAAGGCCCGTTTTTTCAAGCCAGCTTTTGACAAGACATCCAGATTGATTGAAGACCCATATAGGAAAACCTGTATTTTGCGGTCATTCATAGAAGCGTCCTTGCTTGGAAGGGCTGCGGGATCGGCGGCAGGGCTGATAATTAGATCAGATCAAACCAACTGTGGCTCTTTAAAAGTGTCTTTCTCTTCAGGCAGTTAAATTTATTGTCTGGCATTCCATTTCAGGGCATCTTAGTTAAATATTAGTAAAATATAGAGTTAATAACAGTATGAAGCTGCGCTAAACGGGAAATTTAACCAACATTGGTCTGCAAGCAAGGGCCTGGGTAAATGTTGGTATCGTTAGTATCACTGGTATTACAGCGCAGCGTAAGGCTCGGGGCAATGAAATGGGTGAAACCCGCGTGACATTATGGTTAGCCAGTTCTCATACAGTATGGGCCCAAAAGCCTGTGCCGACCAATAGGCATAGCCATAATCAAGGGG
>WFTS01000116.1 GCA_015485385.1 Kordiimonadales bacterium
AGAGTGTCATTACCAAGGTCACCAGTTAAAGTATCATTACCGTCGCCACCAACAAGGCTATCGTCGCCATTACCGCCATCGAGCAAATCATCGTCGGTGCCGCCATTTAACGTGTCGTTGCCGCTGCCGCCATCAAGAGTATCGTCACCGTTGCCGCCATCAAGAGTATCGTTACCGTCGCCGCCAGACAGAGTGTCATTGCCTTCTCCGCCAGCAAGCTCATCGTTACCGTCGTCGCCAGACAGAGTGTCATTGCCTTCTCCGCCAGCAAGCTCATCATTTCCGTCGTCGCCAATAAGAGTGTCGTCCCCGCCATTGCCGTGTATAATATCGTCACCGTTACTGCCGGGCACTGGATTACCGCCAACCAGCAAGTCATCACCGTCACCGCCAGCAATACTATCGTCGCCATTACCACCAGAAATGGTATCAGCACCGCTGCCGCCATCAATAGTATCGTCGCCATTCTCGCCAAAGATGCCGTCGCGATCGTTGCCGCCAGCAATACTATCATTGCCATCACCGCCTCTGATCAAGTCAACACCGTTGCCGCCATCAATGCTGTCAGTGCCACTGGTGCCAGTAAGCGTGTCACCACTGTCGGTTCCTGTGATTGTGTTATCGAACGGTGCCATGATAAATCCCCTAAGCAAAACGGGCAGCCCCTACAGTGCGCCGTCTAATAAAAAAGTGGTCCAATGATCAAATTAACCTGAATCTTAAAGGCAAGTAACAAGCCAAAATTCACGCAATATACATAACATGCTAATTCATAGGAGAAAACACTGTAGTGTCAAGCCTTTGAACCATTATAGAATGATAAAAAAATGCCGCCGCAAAAAGCCTTTACGGATTCTGGCGGCGGCACTTTTTTCTCTATTGGCAACCGTCAAGAATTTTATGCCGGTCAGAGTTAAAATACGGTCTATTTTTAGTTGTTATTATGGTCAGTTTTCTGCGTTTTTGGAACAGGGAACCCCCTGTCGCGCATCAAAGCTTCTATACGGGCGTCCCTACGGCGAAAGGCACGGTATGCATCCGCAGGGTCAACAGCATTGCGCACAGAAAACAGATTATCCACCAATCGTTTAGCTACGTCCTTATCATAGAAACCACCCGGGGCCTCGCGGAAGGCCTCAGCGGCATCTGCCGTTAGAACATCGGCCCACATATAACCATAATAGCCCGCCGAATAGCCCTCACCTGAAAAGATATGCCCAAACTGCGGGCTGCGGTGGCGCATCACAATCTCTGACGGCATGTTCAGGCTTGCCAAAGTTTCACGCTCAAAGGTGTCTGGATCCAAACCTGTTGGGTCGGTCGTGTGATAGCGCATATCCACAAGTGCAGAGGCCAGATATTCGGTCGTAGCAAAGCCCTGATTAAAGTTAGCCGCAGCCTTGATTTTTGCCACAAGTGCAGCCGGGATAGGCTCCCCCGTTTTTACATGGGTCAAATAGGTGTTGATAACCTTATCTGTTGAAAGCCAACGCTCGAGAAGCTGCGATTGGAACTCGGTATAATCGCGCACGCCCCCGTTCAGGGTTGGATAAGCCACTTTAGACGACAGAAAATGCAGCGCATGGCCAAATTCATGAAAGAAGGTAGAGGCATCATCCCATGAAATTAACGTAGGGGAACCATCAGCCGATTTCACAAAGTTGGAATTATTGGTCGCAAGCACGTTTTTCTTGCCGTTAAAGTCCTCATAGCTGCGGAAACTATTGGCCCACGCACCAGAGCGCTTGCCTGCTCGCGCATAAGGGTCAAGGTACCACAAGCCAATATGGTCACCAGAGGTTTTATCCGTAACCTCCCAAACGGTCACATTGCCATTAAAGACAGGAACTTTTCCCTCTGATAGAGCCCCAACAGGCACTGGTGCAAACTTGAAATTAAACAATTCACCTGCGACAAAAAACATAGCTTCGCGCAGTTTATCCATCTGAAGATATTGCTTCACTTCATCGCTATCGAGATCATATTTTGCTTTGCGCACTTTCTCTGCATAAAAGCGGTAATCCCAAGGCTTGATCGTGATGCCCGCACCTTCAGAATTTGCCACAGCCTGCATGTCGGCAACTTCTTCCTTCACACGGGCGATCGCGGCTGGCCAAACGGCCTCCATCAAATTTAGGGCGTTTTCGGGTGTTTTCGCCATCCGGTTTTGCAAGCGCCATGAGGCATAGTTTTTATAGCCCAACAGTTTTACACGTTCATCGCGCAGTCTTAAAATATCAGCAATGATTGCGTTATTGTCATATTCACCGCCGTTATCACCGCGATTATAATACATTTCCCACACTTTTTGGCGCAGCGCCCGATTGGTGGAATAGGTTAAAAACGGATCCATTGAGGAGCGCGTATTGCTAACAGCATACATGCCGTCACCCTTTTTGCGCTCAGCCGCTTTTTTCGCGCTTGCAAGATACCCATCAGACAAACCGTCCGCTTCTGCATCATCAAAATAAATGGCGTAAGCTTCTTCATCGTGCAGTACATTATTCGCGAATTTTGTATAGAGCCCGGCAAGCTCTTGATTGATAGCCGCATACCGGGCTTTCGCGTCGCCGGTTAACGTCGCACCGTTACTGGCAAAGCCATCATATGTAAGCCAAACCAACCGCTGCTGGTCAGGGCGCAGGCTTTTATACTCGTCACTTTCATAAACGGCCTTAATGCGTGCAAACAGTGTGTCATTCTGTGTAATTTTAGAGCGGTAATCCGAAAGTTTAGGCACCATCTCCCGCTGGATTGCACGGAATTCCGGACTGTTATTATTTGAGCTCCAAATACCATAAAAAGTGAACACGCGGCCAAGTGTGCGGCCTGTATCTTCCATCGCCACAATAGTGTTTTCAAAGGTTGGGGCCTCCGGGTTATTGGCAATGACATCTATTTCCGCTAGATGCTCTGCCATTCCAGCCTCAAGCGCAGGCTTTAAATCCGACAATTTGGCGGCATCAAAATTTGGAACGCCCCCGTAAGGACCTTTCCAAACACTCAGCAGCGGATTGGATACAGCAATCTCTTTTTGCGTCATTGTCTCTCCCGCCTTTGGTGTCTCGTTCTTTTGCTCAGTCTCTGAGCAAGCAGCGGTAAGCATTAAAACCGCAATACTCGCGCCCTTTAACAGTTTGGTTTTTGTAATTGACCCTATCATTATAGTCTCCCCTGACATGAACCCGGAACCCATATTTATCTGGAACCGAAGCCTATAGAGACCACACCAAAACGGCAATTAGTTTTCGGTGAAACGAATTATTTCTGAGCCTAAACGAATGACCAGTTTTTAGAAACTATAGCGAACGCCTGTAAAAACATTATTGGTGCGCTTAAACTGCCCAAAAAATGTATTTGACCGTGCGCCAAAAAACAGGTTCCCACCTGCCTCTAAAAGCCAACTATCTGTCAATTTATAGCTAACCTTGGGGCGCAAGTATCCGTCTCTATCAGAGGGGCTGTAATAGGCAAACAAAGACCAAGTAAGCGTTTGGTTTTTTGCCAGCTTCATAAGCCTTGCCGTTAACACATGGCGCGCTTTATCGCGCACTGGCACACCCGGGAACAGGCTGGATTTATAGGCGTCATACTGACGCAACCTTTCCAAATAATATTGGATAGAGCCGGTTAATTCCGGGCCAATTTCGCGCTCAAACCCCACTAAGAATCTTGCTTCGCTGTTGGCAACAAAAGGGTCTGTGCCGTCTTTGTCATCCAAGCTGTCATACAGACCAACCTCGATATTGGCGATCCCTCCCCACAAAGGACGGCGCGCGCTGGCCCCGTAGGTGCGAAGCCGAGGGAAAGACGCAAGACCAGAGGCCAAATCCTGCCCCGCTGGGCTTTTCCAGTATCCATCATAAAAATAAAGGGCAACTTCAATCGAACCGATATTACGGTAAAGCCGTGCAGCCCACTCATCGTCTTTAAACCACGCATTTGGTCTATTCGTTTGTACAATTGCATTGCGCCCGGATACGTCCCCAAGCACCGGATTAAAATAAGAAATACGCCGTCCGTCGATAAAGCGGTCCGCATCAAAGCGCGGTGTATAAATAATATCCAAATTGGCGGCGGGATTAAAAAGAGCCAGCTTCACCGCGTCAGATGGGGCTTTCAGATACTCCGTGTCGCGTCCAATAAAAAAAGCATTCCAGTCTTTGGGAAACATATCATTTATGAACAATAAATCACCCGTACCCCACGTCAAAACCTGACGGCCTAGCTTGACATCTGCAAAGCTTGTAGGGCGCATCAAAAGGTTGGCCTCTCTAAGATCAAGCCAACCGTTACCGCTTTCCAGATCAATTCTGTGGCTATCCAATACTGGATCAAATAGTGCGTCCGTTGTCAGCGTAGCGGTTGCAAAAGAAAGCTCTTTTTCAAGGGATAGCTGAAGCCGAGTTTCCCCAAGCGACGCCGCTTTTTGAAATGGGTCCGATTGCAACCGAACACCCGCGCGAAGCTCTGCAAATCCACTAAGCGAAATCCCAAGGCCTGTGGCCCAATTTTGCGCGCCCTGATCACTGTGACCCTCGGCCCCCTTTTGCTGCGTACGACCAAGCCCGGACGGCAAAGGCGGCATAGTTGGCCCTTTAAGCCCTGAGGGAAGCGAAGGCGCACCTGACCCTTTAAGCCCCGAAGGAAGCGAGGGGGTGTTCGGTGCCACAAGTCCAGAGGGCAGCGCCGGAGGCTGTTGTTTTTTCTGGACCTCAGTTTTTTTCTGGGCCTTTTCCGGCGTCTTTTCCTGTGGCTTAACCTGCTCTAGGCCAGCGGGTAGCGGCGGCGGGGCAGCGACACCCGCAGAAGACAACAGAAAAAATCCAAGAAAAACCACATACCGCATGATCAGCGAAGCTCACGCCTTGGTGGGTTTCTAAGGTATCTTTCGCTGAAAATAGCGTCATTAATACCCTTGTCATACTGCACATCCGAATAGCTCATCTCGGTTGAGCCCCCGATACGCTTATCGCTCATACGGGCCGCCGTTACTGTAGGGTAGCCCTTGATCGTATCAACATTCAGCGCCTCATATGTGCGGTAATTTTCGCCTTGAGCATCAAAATATTGAATTTGGACAGGCAAAAATGTGGCCTTGTGAATATAACTGACATAATAGGCAAATTCCGCAGCGCCTGTATCCTTTGGCGTGCTTTTTAAGACATAATAATTGTCAGTTTCTTCTGTTAGCTCATGGGTGTCCTCGTCAGGTCCACGCCCTGAAACATCCTCATAAAAAAAGTGCGAGCCAACAAAGCTGGTCCGTTCATCACTTGCAGCGATACGTTTCACCAGATCAAGCGCGGGCAAATACATCCAGCGGTCATCGTCGCCAGCTTCTTTTTTCCACACCATGAAAACTGTTTTTGCAACATCTGCAGGGCCACGGAAATACACATAAAACTTCTGTGCGCCGTCGCTGTCACCTTGGTCCCGCCGCAATATAGTGAAATCACGCACTCGGGTTCGGCCTTGGGTATCAGTGATGGTCATTGTCACCTTCGCCTTACCGTCTTTACCCTGATAATAAGAGGCATGATTGGCTTTCAGCACCACATCTTTAGCGTCAATACTCAGCGCTGGGCTGGTCAACGCAAGGGCCGCAACAAAGGAAAGAACACGCAATTTCATAGCTATTCTCCGTTAGATTTAGGAAATAAATGGGTGGAAAAAACGGTGATCAAACTGGGAAGCAATAAAAGTGTCACAGCGCCTGCCAGCACCAAAATCGCTGAAATAAATACGCCCACAGTTTGGTACGGCACCAAAGGCGCAGCCAATAGCGGCAAGAACCCTACCCCGATCACAATCACATTGCGGGCTATTGCGCGTGCAGGCTCTCCAAAGACATGCCCAACCGTGTTATGCCACGACCCATATCTAATGGCCAACTGGCGACTGCGTGCCAAGAAATGGATGGCATAATCAACAGCAAGCCCCAAACTTAGGGCCGATAACACCGCCACAGGCATATCATAATCTTTGCCAACAAAGCCGATCAGGCCGTATATCACTGCAATGGTAACCGTAAGTGGCAGCATAGCCAACAGCCCCCACCAGAAAGACCGGAATAGCGCTGTCATCAACAAAAGGACAATCACAAAGCTGCCTGCAAACGCCTCTAACATACCTGTGACCATCTTTTCCTGCCAGATCACGTTGATATAAGTGAGGCCAAACCAATTGTGGCTCAGCGCGACGGGCGCAGGGTTCTGGGCGACAAATGTATCCACAGCCTCCACAAGCGCTTTCATGTCACGGTTATCGCCGCTTTTTAGCTGTAGCCACATGTTTGTTTCCCTGAAGTCAGGGGTCACAAAATGCCACAGGTCTTGCGGCCGGTGGCTGCTTTCATAGGTTAAAAGTGTCTGGGCAACCGCAGCAGACGTTTCGGGAATTCGGTAATTTTCATCCGCCCCCTGATATAGTTCGCGGTACACGGTTTTGACCACATCAGGCAAAGCATTGCTTTTGCCCACAAGCCCGGTCTCAAGAAGAAATTTCTGCAGCTTTTCCATATAAGCAAGCACATCCGGACGCTTGAAGGTTTCGCTTGTTTGCGTGGCAGTATCAATTTTCAAAACGGCTTCATCCAGCGCATCCCAAAGCGCATCGCTTTCGGCTGTGTCTTGAGCCGCAATCAGCGCTTGCCGCATTGCCTTGAACGAACTGGTATCCGCGCCTTTCAGAACCGCCTGAGCATCAGGGGACAGTGAGGAGACAATATCCGAAGGGGCCCCAACCATCTTATCCTGAGACGCAAGCGTTAAATAGGCCATATACGTACCGGCAAAGCGTTCGTTCAAGGCTTTATCTGCTTGACGGATTGGATGGTCTTTTGAGAACCATTTCACTGGATTATCGTTTATTTCAATCCGGTTAATCCCGTAAACGGCTCCCACAGAGACCAAAATAGTTATGAAGATAACAAGTTTTGCTCGGGCAAAGGTAAAGCCGCCCATCTTTTTTAGAAAACGCGCGAGCGGAGACTGTTCTTCGCCTGCGTTTTCAACAAAACCAAAGCCTTCAAGTGAGCTTTCTTTCATCAACATAATATAAGCAGGCACCAAGGTAATCGTTAGCAACCAG
Source organism: Kordiimonadales bacterium (assembly GCA_015485385.1). Classification (GTDB taxonomy): domain Bacteria; phylum Pseudomonadota; class Alphaproteobacteria; order Sphingomonadales; family Kordiimonadaceae; genus Kordiimonas. The sequence goes on from WFTS01000116.1 coordinate 7,093, forward strand.
GCGAGGAACACCCCTATAGCCACAAACACACCAAACACCTGAACAGGGGGGATAGGTGTAAAGGCCAACGAAGCAAAGCCTGCACAAGTTGTCAGCGTAGTATATAACATCGGCGCAGATAATTCATCCATCACCACCCGCACCGTTTTGGCGCGGTCACCAGTTTCCCGGTACTTATCGAAAAAGTCTGAAAGAATATGAACCGCATCCAAAACGGCGATTGGCATGATAAAAATCGGGATCATGCTGCTCATGATATGGACAGTATGACCTGTTATCACAAGCAGACCCATGGTTAAAATGACAGCGATCATAGCCACAATCATTGGAGCCACGATCAACTTCAAATTTCGGAAAAACCACCACATAAGAGCGAAGATCAAAAGCATGGCCATTGGGGCCGAGATTGCCATCTGAACAAACATTTCAACGCCAAACTGATCCTGCGCCACGGGCAAACCGGTAATATAATAGCGGTTTCCACTGGTATATTTCGCGACCTCGGTTTGGATTGATTTTGCAAGGCTATAGCTCAGATCCTTAGAGGCGATAGGAATATACAGAGCCAGCGCCTTGCGGTCCCCGGACACAAGGGTATTGTCAAACAGTGGTATGCGAGCCGCTTTGGTGGCTATCGCCTTAGCATCAGCATCACTTTTTGGGGCGTCCGGCATTAACCAATTGAAGCTCACCGCACCAAGGCCCGCTTGTTCGATATTATCAACGGTAGACGGCGCGATGATATCTGCTGTGATCACCCCTCTTTTCGAGCTATCCGGCGTCAGGTCCAGTGATTTAATATACCGTGTTAGGTTGTAAACATCTGAAAGAGACTGCTGGTTGAACACACCGTTTGGATTGGTCTCGTTCACCACGCCGACAACCACCATATCATACAGGCCAAACGCTGCTTTTTTCTCATTATGGAAAACCCGCACGGGTTCGTCCGGGGAAAGCATGTTTTCAGGATCGGTATCAATAGACAGTGGGCGCAAAAAAGAGGGCGCAGTCTCTGGCGCTAAACTTGGCACAGCAACCGCAGCAATAAGCAGTAGGCTTAACAAGGATGCAAACCAGAACCATAATTTGGGACGGCGCGCGGCGTGTTCAGAAATGACCAGCAAGTCAGCCTCCTATGTTGATGCTTTTATATTAAGACTTCTATTTAAAGGCTTCGCCAGATTTCAAACCCAATTTCTTGAGAATCATAGCCAACGGGCAAAAGCCGGTGAACGCAGCCTGAAACATATTAAGCCCAACAAATGCTGTGAACGCAAACCAATATGGATGCACCAGCAATCCAAGGGCAAGACTTGCGAGGATCATGATACCTGCAATGGCAAAAACTGTACGGTCGATATTCATCTTGTAACCTCCTTAGTTATTTAGTAAACTCTAACTTAGAGAGAACTAATTTAGATAACTCTAAAATAATGGAAAAAACTAAAGAGTCAAGATGGTGAATATATTATCTGAAATTCCTTTTGATCCCAGCGGATTTGAAAAAGCACAAGCGCTGATAAAATCGCTCAATAACCCAAACAGGCTTTTGATTCTGTGTCTGCTTTGTTACCGCGAGGCCACTGTAACCGAAATGGCCGAGGCCGCAGGCCTTAGCATGTCAGCCGTATCCCAGCACCTTAGCATAATGAAAGACGCTGGTTTCATTACGGGCAGCAAAGAAAGCCAAACTGTGACTTACCGCTTGGTAAGTGATGATGTTCGCCGCTTAATTGAGACATTGAAAGACCTCTATTGCCCAGAGGACTAAGCACTGCCCCTAGGGATCAAAGCCTCCCGATACCTTCAAACGACTTCGATGTCTTCAAGCTACTCCGGCGCCTTAAAAACCATGACTATAAAGGTCAAAGCCCCAAAACAAGGGACGCATAATCGCTGTGATAAACGCCGTCAGGCTGGTCTGGTAAAGTAATCACCACTGCCATCAGCATGATCACGCCAGACAGGTCACCGGACACTGTCAACTCGCCTTTGTCGTTGGTTGTAACCTCGCTAACGGCTTTCAGTGAGTTTGTGATTTTCACCTTTTGCCCAGCCAAGGCCTTGCCTCCGCGTAACAATTGGAACGTGTGTGAACTGCCATCAACGGCAACAAATTCCAGTGCTTGCCCTGTGGGGGTAGACCTTGCTTTATGGCCTAAAGTGCAATCCTCTACACAGAAAAAGGCTTTGCTATGCTTTGAATAGCTTCTGTGTAAAGGCGGCGTACCGGGAAGTGCGAAAAATGCCTGCCGCACCGAACGCGCCGCACCAATTTCATCAAAATACCCCTCGGCTTTTTCAGGCTCGATATCACCAAAACGTGGCTTTGTACTCATAGAAACCATGCCAAAACCGGGAGTGTCTGCTTTGAATGCGGTTGTTAAGTATGTCTTGCCTTCAGTGAGTGAGAAACTCTGCACCGGCTTACCAGCCAAGCGAATAACCGTTGAAGAAATCCGATCTTTCTTTGGCCCCCAAGTGAGATCGGGAAAACTAAGCGCGCTTGTTAAACGAACATCTATGTTGTCCCCAACACTCCAGTGCTGCTTGGCTGGCATCAAAAAAGTATTGTGCGCCAAAGACGGTGTTGTCACCGCTGCGAGCGAAAAGAGCACCCCAATTACCGTGCCCGCTGAAAGTGTTATTTTTTTCAATCTGTTAAATATGCGCATCAATGCCTCCCAAAATACTGTCACCCTGAACGATCCTTACGCGCACAGTAACGACTGGAAACGCGCTTGTCATTTTCATATTATGTTAGGGTGATATTCAGGCAGCTTGAATGGCCGACAGCCCCTCGCTTGCAGCTTTCAGCTAGCGGCCTTGATCAGGATTTCAGCGGTTTTTTTCGCGTCTGAAGCCGCATTGTCTATACCGTGCAGATGCGCGATTACAATCGCTCCCTCGACCAGCATCAAAAGCTGACGGCCAATATCCTCTGGGTTTCTAAGGCCAGCCTTCGCGGCCAAACCAGAGAAAAAACCAGCAAGGTGGCGTTTATGATCCGCCGCAACCACATGGATCGGGTGGTTTATATCCTGATACTCTGACGACGCCTTTATGAACATACAGCTTTTAAAATTATCGTCATGAAACCATTCATCCAGTGCATCAAACGCCGCGAGCAACTGGCCTTCTGGACTATCAGCCAGTTCGGACACGCGCTGGAAAAACTGCGTACGAAACTGTTCATCCCGAAGCTTAAGCGTTGCCACAATCAAATCCTCTTTGCTGCGGAAATGCTTGTACATAGATGTTTTTGATATTTTTGTTTCGGCGACAAGTTTATCCATGCCGGTTGCATGAAAGCCGCCACGGTAAAAAATTTCTAACGCTTTTTCCACAAGTTCGTCGCGTTTTGATGCGGTCATAAAAATGTATCTCGTTGCACATTCGTTTCTCACCACGGCGGTGCAACAAATGCTTCATTTCTGTATCATTTATGTCCAACTTATTCAAGGGGTTAGCCACCTCATAAGCTTGATATCCCCTAAATATGATACCGCACACTTGACAATATGTACCGATCTGTACATCTTGGGGTGTACTAATCGGTACATACCAGACACTATGCCAACCAAAATTTCAGTGAATATAAGGAAACCTCATGACGACACAGTCTTTAAAACTTTATAGCTTCCCCTTGTCAGGCCACGCGCACCGCGCCCGTCTGGCACTATCACTCTTGGGGCTTTCGGCTGACATTCAAGATATTGATCTGGCCGGTGGTGAACAAAAAAGCGATTGGTTCACCAAGTTAAATCCGGCGGGGCAAGTTCCTGTGCTGGTGGACGGTGATACTGTTATCAGCGAAAGCACTGCCATTCTAACGTATCTGGGCAAGAAATTTGATGATGGCTCGCTGTTTCCCACAGATGCAGAAAATGCGGCGCAGCTTGAAAAATGGTTTGTGTCTGCGTCCACAGGTTTGGCGGCAGGCCCCGCAAGAGCGCGCCTTATCAACCTGTTTGCAGCCCCTTACGACAAAGAGGAAACGGTCCAAAATGCTCATGCATATTTGGCTGACTTGAACCGGTATCTAGCTGACAAAACCTATCTGGTGGCAGACCGCTTCACCTTTGCTGATGTGGCCATCTATAGTTATGTGGCGCACGCGCCTGAAGGGGATGTCTCCCTAAAGGCCTACCCGCATGTAGAGGCTTGGATTACGCGTGTTGAGGCACAAGATAAATTTATCCCCATGCCAAAACCTGAGGCTGCTTGAGAGGCTGCTTGATAAGCACTGGTTAACTCCAAGGCTCCAGCGGGACGGCAAGCTATACCCTTGGCCGTCCCGCTACTGATCACAGAAAGGCACATCATGGCCCCGCAAAACACTATCTTTCCTACTGATAAGATTTTCCACCAAGGCGAACTGACGCTTCAACACAAGATAGGCGTGAAAGACCAAGTGGCCAAATACGCACCCCGTATGATCCGCCCCTTCATGCCCGATCAGCATCAGGATTTTTTCGCGTCCCTACCGTATTTCTTCTTTGGGGCGCTGGACGCTGCTGGCTTGCCGACAGCCTCGGTTTTGTGGGGTGACCCGGGATTTGTCAGCGCTACCAGTGCCACTGAGCTGTCTATTAAACCCCAGCAAGGCATACCCGCTGATATGATCGACGTTCTACAGCCCGGCCATGAGGTGGGCTTGTTGGGCCTGCAACTGAACAGCCGCCGCCGTAACCGGGTGAATGGCCGCGTTAAAGCTGTGTCCAGTTCGGGCTTTTCAGTGGATGTCACCCAGTCGTTTGGCAATTGTCCAAAATATATTCA
>WFTS01000117.1 GCA_015485385.1 Kordiimonadales bacterium
CCATCTGCTGTTGGTGCGCTGGTGATCAAAAGGTGGCTAACAGGTGTGCGGGTGTTTAAGTGGCCTGCATCAGCCCGGACGGTCCGGTAGCCCTCGGCTTCTAGCTTTTGTTTGCTGTCGAGGGTGCGGTAACTGGCCGTCACCTTCCAAGAGGCAGCTTGGGCGCGTTTCATGATAGGCGCGGCGCAGTAACCGGGACCAAAAACCAGCAGATGTTTCACCTTTTAAGCTCCTTATCATGGCCGGGGTCATAGCCGTGGTATTCAGCCGGGCATTGGGTAGTATATTAGGTCGTGCGTCCGGCAATGCATTTGTCAGTGCTTTCGGCCAAGGATTAACCAAAGGATCACCCAAGGATCACTCAAAGGTTGCTCGGGGCTTTAGCCAAAGATTGGTCAGGGAAAATCTAACATGCACAATTGCCTTGAAAATGCCACCGCTGTTATGCAGTGTGCCGCGCATGCGTAAATTGATCAACATATCCCTTGCGACCGCCTTTATATTTAGTCTGACGGCCTTGCCGTCCTTTGCACAAAATGAAGAAAGCCCCCACACGCGCTATAACAATTGCATGAGCCTTGCTGAGCGCTCCCCCGATAAAGCGATTAATCAGGCATTGGTTTGGCAAAATGAGCACGGCGGCATTCCTGCGCGCCACTGCGAGGCGGTTGGCCTGTTTTACATGCAAGAATACGGCGAAGCGGCGGCTCGGTTAGAGTTGATCGCTGAAGATATGCGGCGCGGCAGGCAAATGCCGTTACGCGGCGGCAGACGCACAGCCGCAACCGTATCAATGTTAGCGGATATGTATGATCAGGCCGCAAATGCGTGGCTTCTGGAAGGGGAAGTTGGCCGCGCTGCCTCTGCAATTGACACCGCCTTGTCGCTGGGCGTCAAAGATAAAATGCAGAAAAGCGGTTTGTTGGTTGATCGAGCCCGTATCGCAGCAGTTGATGAAGATTATAGCATGGCGCTTGGGGATCTGGAGCAGGCGGTTTTGCTTGATCCGGGGCGCAAGGATATTCTTGTTTTAATCGCCTCGTCAGCGCGCGGTATTGGAAACTACAGCAAGGCAGAGGCCGCGATTAGCGAGTATATATCCTTATTTCCCGACAGCGCAGAAGGCCATCTGGAGCGCGGAAACCTGTATGATGTTCAGGGCGAAAAGGCTATGGCGCGACAAAGCTGGATGGCGGCACTGGCGCTTGAAGAGGTTGGCGAGACAGCCGACGCTGCCCGTGCTAATCTGGAGCGTATAGACGTAAATAAAAGCAAGGACAGCAGCCCTTAGGGGCGTCTCTATCGCCCGAGGTTGGATTATCACCGACACCAATGTTGCTGGCCTATAAGTGAACGGCTCAAAAACTAAAACCTATAGTCTTTCTAACGGAGCTTCCCTCAAGTGGTGCTCAAACGCCGCATAGGCTTTGCGGCAAAGTTGATGGGAGCTTCCCCAGAAATCATGGCCTAGAAACTAAAGGCCGCTTCATACAGATCAGGCAGATTGTTTTCAAATAAAACAGCGTCGCCTGCTTCCCAGTGGCTTTTGGCCCAGTCTTCCGCTTTTTCTTGAGTTTCAAACGTCATTACCGTGACGCTGCCGTCGTTTTCACGCTCTAAACCTTGCATAAAACTAGGGATGCGCTCAGGTGTGACCACCAAAATAATATCGCAGTGTTTGGCTGCTAACATACCAAGCCTGTCGTGCTCTTCTGTGTGTTTTGATCCCAGCTCTACCATGCCCGGCGTTAAAAGGATGCGCCGCCCGCCAAGTTCCACAAGCGTATCAAGACATTCCAGAGCGCTAGCAAAGCCGATCGGGTTGCTGTTATAAGCGTCATTGATCAAAGTTGGCTGGCCCGAATTTCGTGAAACTTCAAGCCTGTGACGAATTTGCGGAACAGTGGCCGCCGCCCCTTTGATCGCCGCCCACGGTAGGCCCAGCGCGCGCGCGCAGGCTGCGGCCAGCAGAATATTCCCCGCTTGATGTTTGCCGTAAAGCGGGGCTTTTATGCTGTGCTCGCCGTCTGTATCTTTTACCACGAGTGTGAGGCCATCTTTATGCTGATCAACGGAGATCAGCACCAGCGCGCTCGTGTTTGCCTCGGTCGCACCGCCCACAAGCATATAGTCGCCGGGCACAGCCTCCATGCGTTCGGCTAGAAGCCCAGCATCCATCCCGTCTTTGTTGACAACGGTTGTACCGCCTTGATTAAAAACGGCTTCGGCCAGTTCAAACTTTGCTTTTGCTACAGTTTCAAGGGATTTAAAGCGTTCATAGTGAGCCGCCCCAAGGGCTGTTATCAGCCCCACGTCGGGCGGTGTTAATTTGCACAGCCGCGCAACCGAACCCGGGCCATATGCCCCCATTTCAACAATGAAATATTGGTGGCTTTCCTCAAGGGTTTCGCGGATCACGCGGGTGATCCCCATGTCTGTGTTAACGCTGCCGGGTGTGGCAAGCGTGGGGGCTGCTGCGCCTAGAATATGAGACAAGATATGTTTGGTGGATGTTTTGCCAAAAGATCCGGTGATTGCGATGGTTTTTGGCTTTAGCCGGTTAAATTTTTCAATTGCTTCGGCGCGAAAGCCCGCTTTGACCCTTTCTTCATAAGGCTCCAGTAGTTTTGTCGCCAGCACCAGCACCAGCGGCAAAGCCTGCACCAAAAGGATCAATAAGGCCGCAGCGGCAACAGTTTGCCAATCATAGGACAAATGCACCAAGGCCACCATATCCAGCCAGCTCTCGCTTGCCGTTTCAACTGTGAGTGCAAAATGATCCCCCTTAGGGGCAAGCAGTGTGGCGGTATAAAGCAAAAGCGCGCCCCCAAAAGCGAGCAACAGATACACCGCGAGAATACGTTTTGCGCGCGCCGTTAAAACCAGAGGCTTTTTGGAGTGTTTGCGAACAGCGCGTGATTTCAGGCTGCCGCGTAACAAGCCAATACTTATTAAAGGCCAGATGGCATAGCCAAATATGCCCAAAAGCCACGACCCATCCTTGACGATCAGTATCTGAGAAACAATGCCCATGATAATGGCTGCAAAAAGCCACAAGCTTGTGCTTTTATCATACCCATTTTTGGCCTTGAGCCACTGAATGAACCGAGGGCCATCATATTCTTCCTGTTGGAAAAACATCATCAGGCTAAGCCCGCGCTCCAGTATAAACCACATCAGCAGGACAGCCAGGCTGGCAACCAACATCAGATCAAGGGGTAGCTCAGTCATTTTTCAAATCCTTTAAAAACCCTTTGATCAGCGCTTCGCATTGATAGGCCCCGCGCGTTAAAATATCGTGGTGATTGTAGCCTTTTAGTTCCGTATAGCGCGAAACCGGGATCAGGCGCTCATAGGCTTTGCCAATCTCGCCCGGTGTATCAGTATCATCACTTCCGTATAATAACAGTGCAGGGCATGTAATTTGCCGTGCCTGATTGGCCAAATTTTCTGTGACCGCGCTCACAAGGGTTGCGCGCAGCTCCCCTGCATTTTTATAGTCTTGGCTGCCAAAGCGCGCCACATAAGCGCTACGGAGATTTGTTCCTACGACAGCATCTATCATATGAGCGGCTTTTCCGACCAACTTTAAAAACAGCGCTTTGGCTTTAAAACCAAGCGAGCGTTTGCGCGGCAGGCCTGCCCCCCCAATTAAAACAATAGCCTTCACCAAGTTAGGGTATCTGGCGGCAACTTGCACAGCAAGGCGTCCTCCGTAACTGTGACCGATCAGGATATGGCTGCTGGTTTGATCAAGCTGGGCAGCGAGAGCTTCGGCATAGTCGGCCGTGGAGGCCCCTTTGAAAAGGGCGGGTGTTTCCCCAAATCCGGGCAGATCAAACTGTGTGGTTACGCTATCCTTTTGAAACAACGTGGCAATGCGGTCAAAACCAGTGTGGTCATAGCCCCAACCGTGTAGCCAAACAATATTTTGGCCGTGCGTGCCTGTGACATGTTTGTGCCAATGAGGAGCCTTTGTCATAGCTTAGGGCTTTGTAAAAATAGTTGCGCCGCCCGAGTTTGCATCGGTCGAGCCAAGGCGCATGGCAGAAAGCGCAAACCCTTCAGAAATAATCGCGTCCGTGAGGGAAAGAAAGCTAAGCGGTTCGGCTGCGGCTTCCCACAGGAAATAAGCGAACGAGCCCGGGATGGTATTGACCTCATTGAGCCATAGCTCACCGCTTTTGCTGTCACAAAGGAAATCCACCCGCACGCTACCGGCCAAATCAAGCTGATCAAATATCGTTTGGGCACTTTCACGGATAAAGGTTTCTTGCTCTGGTGTTAGGTCTTCAGGGTTAAGAGTGCGGTTCAGCGAGACCATGCCTTCGCTTGGGCCACTTTCCAGTTTAGGACCGCCCGGTGCGCCGCCTGCCAGATATTTATTTTTAAAGTCCAAAAGGTCTGCGTCACTAGAAGGACGCTCAATCGCAGAGCTAACGGCTGTGTTGTTTGCTCGGCGTACGGCCACATTATATTCACATAAATTAGGCACAAAGGGTTCCACGAGCACGTCACTATCAAGCCGAAATGCTGCCATCAGGGCCGCGATCAGGGCATCCATATCAGGCGCTTTTCCAACACCAACGCTAGAGCCTAAATTGCACGGTTTGACAATCAAGGGGTACGGCGCACCGCCAAAGGCATCGGCAAGCTGGGATTTCAGCGTGTCTGGGTCTAAAAACTGGCCTTTTGAGGGCCGCGTTAAGACCAGTTCGGGCAAAACCTTAATGCCGGCACTGCGGGCAATTTTTTTGGTGAAAATTTTGTTCATTGTCGCAGCCGAGCCAAGCGTGCGGCATCCAGAAAACGGAATGGCGGCAAATTCCAACAAGCCCTGCAAGCTACCGTCTTCACCGTTAGAGCCGTGAATTGCGGGCACGATCAGATCAAAATTTATAACTGTTCGCTTTTCGCCCATCAGGCCTTTTTGGTATGCCAGAAACCGTGGGCGACCATTGGCTGGGGTGGCAAGATCAAGTGTAAGCTGGGTTAGGCTTTTTTCTGCTGTTGGGGTTATGGGATACCGGCTGCGGCTTGTTAGCGCCTCGCCGGTCCACCACTGACCAAGCGGGTCAATATAAATGGGCAGGCCCTCATATTTTGCCGGATCAAGCGCCTCAATGAATTGTAGCCCCGATAGGACGCTGACATCATGTTCTACGCTTCTACCGCCAAATACTACAGCAATGACCTTCTTTGCGGCCATAGGTCCCCCTTATTATCCTTTGTATCACGTTAAAAACGCTACTGCCTTCTTCATGTAGCCAATATCGGCGTTCAGGTGAAGGCAAATAAACAACAAAGCGTGGCAGATTGATGGCAAACAGCCTTTGCTTGGGGAAAAACCATTAAAGGGTTGGGATAGTATCTTCACTTCTAATTTATTTGACCCAAGCCCTGCGCCCACTAGAATACGGTGAAAGAGCATTTCATCGGGGTTAAGGGAGGTCAGCATGACTTTAAAGACGAATTTGATAGCGACGGTTGCGGCTTTGTCGCTTGCGGGGTCGATAACGGGCGCCCTCAGCGCGCAGGATTTTAGCAAGGTCGAAATAAAAGCCGAGGCCCTACGCGGGAATATATCTGTCTTATACGGTGCGGGCGGCAATATTGGTGTGTCTGCTGGGGACGACGGCGTTTTCATCGTTGATGATCAATTCGCACCATTGACTGATAAAATCAAAGCAGCCCTTGCGGGTATTTCTGATAAACCGCTTCGGTTTGTCCTAAACACCCATTTTCACGGTGATCATACCGGTGGGAATGAAAATTTGGGCAAGGGCGGTGCGGTGATTATGGCGCATGACAATGTGCGGCAGCGGCTTTCTAAAGGGGCATTTTTAAAAGCCTTCGATATGAAGATGGATCCCGCAAAAATGGCCGCTTTGCCGGTGGTGACATTTAACGATAAAATCTCGCTTCATATGAACGGTGAAGAAGCGCGTGTGATCCATGTGAAAAACGCACACACCGATGGTGATAGCATCATCTTTTTCAAAGGATCGAACGTGATCCATATGGGGGATACATTTTTCAATGATCGGCTCCCCTTTATGGATGTTTCTAACGGCGGCTCGATCGACGGTGTGATCGCCGCGGCTAAGGCGGTGCTAGAGCTTGCAAATGATGAAACCATCGTTATTCCAGGCCACGGTAAGGTTACCGACAAAGCGGGGGTTCAGGCGTATCTTGTGGCGCTAGAGGCCTCGCGCAAGATTGTTGCGGCCATGAAGGCAGAGGGAAAGTCTCTGGAAGATATTCAAGCGTCTGGCGCTTTGGCCGATGTGAACGCCAACTGGCGGGCCAATCCAGAGGGCTGGGTTAAAAAATATATTGGTTTTGTTTATAACAGCCTGAAGTAAAACGGGGTTTAAAATGAAAAAACAGGGGTCTTTGCCCCTGTTTTTTTGATCCTGAACTCTATCGTGTATCCGCAAAAGCGGTTGTAGGCTTGCTTGCTCTATTACATGGCTGCTGGCTTTTCACGCTCAAGCTTTATGCGGCGGGTAACACCATTTTCACCGGGGAAATCTTTAAACAGCGCTTCAGCTAAATAAGGCATGATCGCTGGCAAGTCTTTGCGCCGCGTTTCAATTTCTGATCGGCCTTCAAAGACTGTTTTTCCGTCGGGCGTGCGCAGTTCAAAGACAAGGCGCGCAGTATAAACTGTGCGGGCATAAAGTTCATTTCCGCCAAAGAAGCCGCCATATCCGGCACCGTAAGGCGCGCCCCAATATTGGCCGTAATAAGCCCCCCCGTAGCCGTGATGCCAATCAAGGCCAACATAAGGCGACAAACGGTTTTCAAATTTTTCGCGGCCTTCAGTGATGGTAACATCAAAGCCCGCAATTAATTCAGGCTCTTGCTTGCCGGGCTCTTTATAGCCGTATGCTGCCAAATGGCTTGCTAAAACACTGGCATATTGCTGAAATTCTAGGCTTTCAACCTTATCGGCAAGCATGGGCGTGATCCTTACGCGTTCGCCGCCCGGAGAGGTTAGTTCGTGAAACGTTGCCACGCTGCTGCGGATACTATTGGAACAAGCGGCCAAAGCAAATAAGCCCAGCGCCAAAATAACCTTGTTCAAAATAGATTTCATCTTACCGTCTCCTAAAAGGCCGATTTTCCAAATGGGGTAAAATCAGCGAATACACGCACACTAAAGGTTTCTTACTATAGGCATGAAACCAAATGCATCAACCTCAATCATTGATGCCAACTGCGGGATTACCTTAGCTAGGCCTGCCTGAACGGCAGCTTAACAAAGCTTGAACATGGACGCTGCCCTTTGAGCTGAAAACTGTTTGGCCTTTTGGGCTTAGCTTAAAAAGCCAACAGCCTTTTTCACGTCTGCCAAAATGGGCGCGGCTATCATTTGCGCACGCTCGCCGCCGTCTTTTAAAACGCTGTCGATATAAGAAGGGTCTGCTTGCAGGCGTTTCATTTCTTCGGTGATCGGGGCAAGTTTGCTAACCACCACATCGGTGAGCGCTTTTTTAAAGTCGCCAAAGCCCTTGCCTTCAAAATCGGCGCAGACCTGATCTCGGCTAATATCCGTAAGTGCCGCATAAATACCAACAAGATTTTGTGCCTCTGCACGACCTTCAAGCATGTCAGCTTTGGCCGGCAGAAGTTCGGCATCGGTTTTGGCTTTGCGTATTTTGCGCGCCAAAGTGTCCGTATCATCATTGAGATTTATCCGGCTGGCATCGGATGGATCAGATTTTGACATTTTTTTGGTGCCGTCACGCAAGCTCATAACGCGTGCGCCTTCGCCCATAATGATTGGTTCAGTCAGGGGAAAAAGCTCTACCCCAAAATCATGGTTAAACTTTTGCGCAATATCACGGGTAAGCTCTAGATGTTGCTTTTGGTCTTCGCCAACAGGGACATGAGTGGCCTTATAAAGAAGAATATCCGCCGCCATCAAGTTGGGATAAATATAAAGCCCGGTGGAGACTTTTTCACGGTTTTTACCAGCTTTATCTTTGAACTGGGTCATGCGGTTCAGCCAGCCAAGCCGGGAGACGCAGTTGAAAATCCACGATAATTCGGCATGGCCGGGCACTCGGCTTTGATTAAAGAGAATCGAGTTTTTTGGATCAACTCCTGCGGCGATATAGGCGGCAGCGGCCTCTCGTGTCTGAGCCGTCAGTTCTGCCGGATCTTGCCACACGGTGATCGCATGCATATCCACGACACAGTAAATACATTCGTATGTGTCTTGCAGGCGGACCCAGTTGCGAAACGCACCCAGATAATTTCCTAGATGCATATTGCCAGAGGGCTGTGCGCCTGAAAAAACGCGGTTCTTTACGGTGGCTAGGGTGCTGGCGGTATCGCTCACTGAGGTGGTCTCCACGAAAAAAATGCTTGAGGCCTTATGGCAAGCCACCCTCTTAGGGTCAAGCTGGATCAGCCTGAACGGCGCATAAAGGCTTTGATTTCGGCCCGAGAGAGGGTGCGCAGAAGGATATTGGCCCCAAGATATGTGGCCCCGCCCAGAGCAACGAGACCCATCAGGGTCAAAATGCGCACACTGCCGTCAGCCGCAAAGCTTGCGGTCACCATGTCACCAGCAAAAAAAAGGGCTGCGCCCATAATAGAGCTGGCGAACACACATTTCCCAATGCGCCGCTTTGTGGCGGCTAGTAAAGTTAGGTGCCCTCGGGATTTCAACCCCCAATACAGCATAAAAACATTAACCCAAGCCGCAATTGCGGTGGCCGCCGCCAGCCCGACATGGGCAAAATATTGGATGAGAATGATATTGAGCGTGGTGTTAACCACCAGCGATATAATGCCGAACCTCACTGGGGTTTTGGTGTCTTTGCGGGCAAAATAACCGGGGGTTAAGGCTTTGGCGATCACATAAGCGGGCAGGCCAAGGGCATAAACCATCAAGGCTGCGGCTGCGGCCTCGGTATCAGCAGCAGAAAAGGCACCGCGTTCAAACAAGGTGGCAATGATGGGTGCCGCGATAAGCGCCAAGGCCGTTGCGGCAGGCAGGGTTAAAAACAGTGAAAATTCCAGCGCCTTATTTTGTTGCAGGTTGGCGGCATCCTCTTCTTTGGCTGACAAAAGCCTGGAAATGCTTGGCAGCAGGACGGTGCCAACGGCGACTCCGATTACACCAAGGGGCAATTGGCTTAGTCTATCGGCGTAGGATAACCACGAGATAGACCCTTCCGGTAAATACCGGGCCGCGATCACCAGATCGATAAAGAGGTTTATCTGCATGACCCCGGCCCCAATGGCGGCTGGACCGAGAATGATAAACAATTCTTTGACATCGGGGGATAACCGGGGGCGCGGCAGCGATATGCGGATGCCAGCACGGCGGGCGCTGATATAAAGCAGCAGCAGCTGCGCAAACCCTGCAACCGAGACAGAAATCGCAAGCGCCCGCGCACCAGCCACATCGGTTTCGGCAAAATAAACAAGCGCTGCGATCATGCAGGCATTTAGCAAAACCGGGGCAAAGGCTGCGGCAGAATAGCGGCTATAAGCGTTAAGCATACCCGCGTAAAAAGAGACCAACGAGATTAAGATTAGATAAGGGAATGTAAAGCGCCCTAATTCGACAACAAAGTTAAATTTGGCACTGTCACCCTCAAAGCCTCCGGTTAAGCCCAGCATGACCGGAGCCATGCCCACTTCCATAATCACAAGAAAAATTAGGAGAACAGGCAAAAACCAACTTAGGACGCGCCCGGCGAAGGCTTCGGCTGCATGGCGGCTTTCTGGGGTTATCTCATTGCCAAGGGCTCTTGAAAACAAAGGCACGAAGGCCGCAGAAAAAGCACCCTCCGCAAACAAGCGGCGGAAAAAATTGGGGACTTTAAAGGCAATAAAAAAGGCATCTGCCGCCATGCCAGCCCCTAGATAGCGCGCCAGAAGCACATCGCGTACAAACCCGAAAATTCGGGATAGCAAGGTGAACCCACCCACGGTTGAGATGTTTTTTACAAGGCTCAAGGGGACGTCTCCGGCGTGTTCGCCGTGTCTTTGCTTGGCTTTAATGATTTACCATCAGCCGCCAGCAAAAGTTTGCTTTCAATATTGCGCAGACGCACTTTGTTGCTCACTTTTTGTCCCACCAGATCACGCACATAAAAGACATCGATAGCACGTTCGCCGTAGGTTGCAACATGGGCCGAATAGATCGACAGCTTCAGACGGTAGAGCGCATAGGCTAAATCATATAGTAAACCCGGTCGATCTTTGGCGTTCACTTCAATCACGGTGGCTCGGTTCGAGGCTTTATTGTCGATCAGCACAACAGGCTCTATTTCAAAGGCGCTGTCTTTGGCTCCAAAAACCCGCTTATTTTTCAGCTGCTCTTTGGGGCGCACATTGCCCTGAAGCGTGTTGAAAATGGTTTCTTCCAGCCGATCAAGCTGGCGGCGACTGTCGAACGCCCGGCCTTCTAGGTCTTGCACCGTGAAATTATCCATTGCCATGCCGTCGCGTGAGGTGTGGATTTTTGCGCCTGTGATGGTGGCCCCTGCGACGCCAAGCGCACCGACAACACGGGCGAAAACCCCCGGATGATCCTCGACATACACCGCGACATTGGTCATATCCTGGAAGGTCTCAACACGCGCGGTAATGCCAAGGGGCTTGCCTTGCTCGTCGGTGCGCCGCATCAACCGCGCGTTCTGAAGCAGCGTGTCTTTTTCTTCGGCGATCCAGTAAGCGTCATTCATCCGGGCTTGGTGGGCTTCAATAAGGGCTGTGTCCCAGCTTTTCAGCGATTTGGCGAGCGCTGCCTTTTTCTTGGACACGCGCACTTCTCGCGCTCGGCCTGCGTGGCCTGCGTTCAGGACTTCTTCTGCCGCGCGGTATAAGTCTCGTAGCAGTTGGCCTTTCCAGCCATTCCATGTGCCCGGCCCGACAGCGCGAATATCAACAACTGTCAGCACAAGCAAAAGCCGAAGGCGCTCCGGGCTTTTCACTATTTCGCAAAAATCCATTATGGTTTTATGGTCGGCAAGGTCTCGTTTGAAGGCGGTGTTGCTCATCAAGAGGTGCCACCGCACAAGCCAGGCAACCGTTTCAGTTTCTGCGGGTTTAAGGCCAAACCGGGGACAGAGCGCCTTGGCCACATCCGCCCCGATCACGGAATGGTCCCCGCCGCGCCCCTTGGCAATATCATGCAGCAGAACCGCCACATATAAAACGCGCCGCGAGACAATTTTCTGGATCACTTCGGTTGATAGGGGGTGGTCGGCAACCAGTGCGCCACTTTCGATGCGCGGCAACAAACCGATCGCCTGAATGGTGTGTTCGTCCACAGTATAATGATGGTACATATCATATTGCATCTGCGCGACAACACGGCCGAAATCTGGGATAAATCGTCCAAAAACCCCCGCTTCATTCATGCGGCGAAGTGTCACTTCGGCTTCATTGGTAGATGTTAGCACGCTTAGGAAATCAGCGTTGGCATCCGGGTTTTTGCGCACGTTAGCGTCTATAGCTTGTAGATTATGTTTCATTTGCCGTAGGGCGTCAGGGTGAATATCAAGCCCGCTTTCATCGGCCACGCGGAAAATGCGCACCATCAGCGCAGGGTTGTCTTTAAAGTCGTCTTTTTTCTGGACCGTTAACCGACCGCTTTCCACTGCAAATTCTTTCAGCTTTTTGGTACGGCGGATGCGCGAAAAGAAAGTTTTTTTCTGACGGGCCTCTAGAACAGCGCAAAAAATACGGGTCAAGTCCCCCACTTGTTTGGCGACGATAAAATAATGCTTCATAAAGCGCTCTACCGCCGAAAGGCCGGGGTGGGCTTTATATTGCAGCACTTCAGACAAGCGCTTTTGCATGTCAAATGTCAGCCGTTCTTCGGCACGGTCTGCCAGAAAATGCAGGGCTACACGCACAGTCCACAGAAAAGATTCTGCTTTGTGAAACTGACGGTTTTCGCTGTCTGTCAAAATATTTGGGCTGACCGCCTTGGACCGGCTAACCCCGTATAGATACCGGGCAATCCACCACATGGTCTGCAGGTCGCGTAATCCGCCTTTGCCGTCCTTGATGTTGGGCTCAACCACATAGCGGCTATCACCAAGACGTTTGTGGCGCTTGTTACGCTCGTCTAGTTTTTGATCGACAAAATCAGCATGGCTGCCAGAGACCACCCGACGGAAAAACCGTTTAGCGGCCACTTTGAAAAGGTCTTTGTCACCCCATAGATAGCGCGCTTCCAAAAGGGCTGTGCGGATCGTAAGGTCTTGTTTGGCAAGGCGGCTGCATTCCTCCGGTGTTCGGGTGGCATGCCCCACTTTAAGCCCCAAATCCCACAGGACATAGAGCATATATTCAACTACACTTTCAGCCCACGGCGTTGATTTATAGGGGATAAGAAACAAGAGATCGATATCTGAATAGGGCGCGAGTTCTCCGCGGCCATACCCTCCGGTTGCGACCAAACATAACCGTTCTGAGGCGGTTGGGTTGCCAAGCGGATAGACATAAGTTGTGGTAAAATCAAACAGGGCCCTCAGAAGCTGGTCGAGCACATACGAGAGTTCAGCGGCAGACATTTGGCCCTTTTCAGCCTCGTCAAAAAACCGTCGCTTTACCTCATTCCACCCCTTTTGGTGCGCATCTTTCAAAATGGTTACCAGCCCGGATTGCCATTTATCTTTTGGTGTATTGTTCGCAAGGTCATCCAACGCAACAACCAAAGCTTTGCGGTTTATCAGATCCCGGCGTTTGTGAACGTTCGACATTCGGGGCAATTTATCCTTAGTCTTTCAGCCTTAAAATTAGTCGTCTGGCATAACTTTTTTAAGGTCGTATAAAATCTCTAGGGCTTGTTTGGGGCTTAGTTCATCGGGGTTAATCTCACGCAGCTCCTGTTCCACCACAGAGGAATGTTTGGCTGTTTGAGGGGCAGCAGTAGGCGCAGACTGAAATAGGGGCAAATCTTGAATGAGCCCCTGCACCTTGTCTCCCTGATCGCTATTTTCAAGATGATCGAGAACCTGCCGTGCGCGGGTGACCACATTTTTTGGCAATCCTGCAAGCTTGGCAACCTGAATCCCGTATGATCTGTCCGCCGCCCCGTGGCCAACTTCATGCAAAAAGACCACATCCCCTTTCCACTCTCGCACTTTCATAGACCGAAGCGACACAGACTCTAGCGTCTCTTTTAGGGCGGTTAGTTCGTGATAATGGGTTGCAAACAGCGCGCGCGACTGGTTGATATTATGAAGCTGCTCTACCGCAGCCCACGCAATAGAAAGCCCGTCATAGGTTGCCGTTCCGCGGCCAATTTCATCTAAAATCACCAAGGATTTCGGCCCAGCCTGATTGAGGATCGCCGCCGTTTCCACCATTTCAACCATGAAGGTTGAGCGCCCGTGCGCCAAATCGTCAGAGGCACCCACACGGCTAAACAGGCGGTCCACCACACCGATATGGGCACTGGCAGCCGGAACATAAGCCCCAAGCTGTGCCATCACAGCGATCAGGGCATTTTGCCGTAAAAAGGTAGATTTACCCGCCATGTTCGGCCCTGTGATCAACCATAATCGATCTTGTGGGGCGAGATTGCAGTCATTGGCGACAAAGGGGCTATTGTCTGTTTTCCTGAGCGCCTGTTCCACCACCGGGTGGCGTCCCCCTTCGATCTGAAACGAAAGGCTATCATCCACATCGGGGCGCACATGGCGCTCTTCTTCTGCCAAGGTCGCTAAGGCCGCCGACACATCTAAAACCGCCAAAGCATCAGCGGTGAGTGATATTTCACTGGCTTGTATGAGAATATCCTGAACTAGATCACTGAATATTTGGGCCTCAAGGGCCAGCGCGCGGTCCCCGGCCTCAGATATCTTGCCAGCAAGGGAGGATAATTCGGCCGTAGAAAAGCGAACCGCATTTGCCAGTGTTTGCCGATGAATAAAACTGTCACTTAATGGCGGGGATAAAAGTTTTTCAGCATGTTTTGCGGAAATATCCACATGATAGCCCAGCACGCCGTTGTGTTTTATTTTTAGTGCGCTAATTTCGGTGAGCGCTTGATATTCGCCCTCTAGCTGCGCAATCAAGCGGCGGCTGTGGTCTTTAAGTGTGCGAAATTCATCTAGTGCAGTGTTATAACCCTCGCGGATATAACCTCCATCACGGGTGATCAGGGGTGGTTCGTCCACAAGGGCACGCTCAAGCTTATCGATCAAACTATCGTGGTTACCCAAATCTTCGTGCGCTTCACTGACAAGCATGGGCACTTCATCAAGAACCCCTTCAGGGCCAGACAACAAGGTTTGCAAAGCACGCGCTGCTTTTAGGCCGTCTCTGAGCGCGGAAAGATCACGAGGACCGCCGCGCCCAAGCGATAGCCTTGCCAAAGCGCGCTCAATATCTGGCACACCTTTCAGTGTGGTTCGCAAGTCAGCGCGCAAGCTGATGCGGGCAAAAAAGTGATCTACACAGTCAAGCCGTTCATTGATGCGCACAGGATCTGTCAGCGGCGCGGACAGTCGCTTGGTCAAAAGTCGGGCGCCTGCCCCGGTTACCGTGCGGTCAAGGGTCGATAGCAAGCTGCCTGATGTGTCACCAGTTTGCGTGCGCACCAGCTCTAAACTGCGGCGCGTGGCGGCATCGATCATCATTGTGCCATCAGTTGATAGGCGACGCGGCGGCATCAAGCGCGGTAGGTTGCCTTTTTGTGTCTCGTCCAGATAATCCACCAAAGCCCCTGCGGCGGCCAGATCCGCACGCTTAAAAGCAGCAAAACCGTCTAGCGTTGCAACATCA
Source organism: Kordiimonadales bacterium (assembly GCA_015485385.1). Lineage (GTDB taxonomy): Bacteria > Pseudomonadota > Alphaproteobacteria > Sphingomonadales > Kordiimonadaceae > Kordiimonas. Next base: position 14,770 of record WFTS01000117.1, read on the forward strand.
AATAAACCTTTCAAAAGACGCATACCAAGCGTGCTGTCAAAGTGGCTTTTATCTACCCGGCTAATGACCCCGCGCCAATCAAACAAACCGGGAGCAACGCTTTTGTCGTCTATCAAGTCATCCGGCACTATCAGCTCGCCCGGTTGCAAGCGTGCTAAATCGGCATCCAAGCGCCCAGCCTTTGTCGGCAGGATGAAAAATTCGCCTGTTGAAACTTCAGCGACTGCCAGCGACAAAGTCTTTTGCGCGCGCCCCAAAGCAACCAAATAATTATTGCTGCGGGGGTTAAGAAGGTTTTCTTCTGTCAGCGTTCCGGGAGTTACCAGCCGTACCACTTCGCGCCGCACCACCGATTTTGCCCCGCGCTTTTTGGCCTCAATTGGATTTTCTGTTTGCTCGCAAACCGCTACTTTAAAAGACTTTTTGATCAGGCGGGACAGGTAAACCTCACTGGCATGGACCGGCACGCCAGCCATGGGGATGTCTTGCCCATCTATTTTCCCGCGTTTTGTCAGGGTGATATCAAGAGCCGCAGACGCACGCTCTGCATCTTCGAAAAACAGTTCGTAAAAATCACCCATGCGGTAAAATAACAAACAGTCAGGATAGGCAGCCTTGATTGCCAAAAACTGTTCCATCATCGGGGTTACACCCGGTGCGTTGGCAAGCTTGGTCCATTTATTATCGGCCCCCTCTGGCCCCGCACCCCCGTTATGGGCGTGGTTTTGCTGTAATGCACCTGAAACGTTACCTGATGCCATATTAGAAAAACCTTTAGTATTATTATAAAAATTCAATTGTCAGTGACGATATGCCATAGTATGCGCCGTATGTAGGTCGCTTTTAGAACATTCTTGTGATTACGGCTATACCCGATCACGCCCAAGCGATAATCAAAACGCCCGAGAAGATTAGAGGCAAAGCGCCTCAGAAGAATAGAGGATCCTCAATGCCCATTAAAACGTCGAAGTTTACGGATGCAGAAGCCTTGAGGTTTCACTCCTCTGGCCGGCCAGGAAAATTAGAAATAACGGCAACAAAGCCGATGGCAACCCAGCGAGACTTATCGTTGGCCTATAGCCCCGGGGTTGCTGTTCCGGTTCTTGCAATCGCGGAAGACCCCGACACAGCGTATGATTATACCACCAAAGGCAATATGGTGGCGGTGATCACCAACGGTACGGCGATTCTCGGTCTTGGTAATTTGGGGGCGCAGGCATCGAAGCCGGTGATGGAAGGCAAGTCTGTATTATTTAAGCGCTTCGCCGATATTGATAGTATCGACCTTGAAGTGGATAGCGAAGACATCGACGAATTTGTCAACTGTGTGAAGCTTTTGGGCCCATCGTTTGGCGGCATTAATTTGGAAGATATCGGCGCGCCTGCTTGCTTTATTATCGAGCAGCGCTTGCGCGAACTGATGGATATTCCCGTTTTCCATGATGATCAGCACGGGACGGCAATTATCACAGCCGCAGGCTTTTTGAACGCGCTTGATATTACGGGTCGGGATATCAAAAAAACCAAGATTGTGGCCGTGGGCGCTGGTGCTGCTTGTATTGCCTGTATCGAATTGATCAAGGCGCTGGGTGTTCCAAACGAAAATGTAACCATGGTTGACCGTACTGGCGTGATCTATACGGGCCGGGCGGAAAGCATGAACCAGTGGAAGTCAGCGCACGCTGTGGACACAAAAGACCGGACTTTAGAAGAAGCCATGGTGGGTGCAGATGTGGCGCTCGGCCTTGCGGGGCCTGGAGCGATCACTAAAGAAATGGTTGTCTCAATGGCGGACAAACCGATTATTTTTGCCATGGCAAATCCTGATCCGGAAATTTCCCCTGAGGATGTAAAATCTGTTCGGGATGACGCGATCATGGCGACAGGCCGTTCGGATTATCCTAATCAGGTCAATAATGTGCTGGGCTTTCCGTATATTTTCCGGGGCGCTTTGGATGTGCGAGCGCGCACGATCAATGAAGAAATGAAAATGGCGGCGGCGATCTCGCTTGCAGAATTGGCGCGAGAAGATGTGCCGGATGAAGTGGCGGCGGCTTACGGCGGTGAACAGCCCCATTATGGCCCTGATTATATCATTCCTGCCCCGTTTGATCCGCGTTTGATCCGCCGTTTGCCTATGGCTGTGGCGCAAGCTGCGATGGATACCGGGGTGGCGCGTAAACCGATTGAAAATATGGAAGCCTACGAAGCCGAACTGTCTGCAAGGCTTGATCCGACCGCTGGCACTATGTCAGGTATTTTTGAGGAATTAAAACGCCGGGCGCCCAAGCGGGTTGTGTTCGCCGAAGCCGAGGAAGAAAAAGTATTGCGCGCGGCTGTTGGTTTTAAGGCGGCTGGATACGGCACCCCTGTGCTTGTTGGTTATGAAGCGCCTATTCGTGAAAAACTGCGTGAAATGGGTGTTGATGATGATACGTTTGAAATTCGGAACGCAAGTAACAGCTCGCATTACCCCGAATATATTGATTATCTTTATGAACGCCTGAACCGGCGCGGATTTTTACTTCGGGATATCAAGCGCATGGTCAAGCGGGACCGGAATGTTTTCTCGGCCTGTATGGTGGCGACCGGGGACGCTGACGCGATGGTTACCGGGGTGACACGCCATTATTGGCGCGCTTTGAAAAACATCAAACGGGTGATTGATCCGCTACCGGGGTTGCGCCCGTTTGGTTTGTCGATCGTTGTGACCAAGGGCCGCACAGTTTTCATGGCGGATACCACTGTTAACGAGCGCCCAACAGCGGAAGGTCTTGCCGATATAGCCCAAGCGGCGGCTTATTTTGTCAAGCGCTTGGGGCATGACCCCCGAGTCGCGTTTTTGTCCTTCAGTAATTTTGGTAATCCGCCATCTGATAAAACCCGCCACATTCAAGAGGCCGTTTCCATTTTGGATGGCCGGGATGTGGACTTTGAATTTGACGGCGAGATGCAAGCGGATGTGGCTCTGAATCGGGAACTGATGGATTTATACCCCTTCATGCGGCTATCGGGTCCTGCGAATTTGTTGATTATGCCTGCGCTTCACTCGGCTAATATTGCTTATAAGCTTTTATCAGAATTGGGCGATGCGCGCGTGGTGGGACCAATGCTTTTGGGCATGAGCCATTCAATCCAAGTGGCACGGATGACATCATCGGCGTCTGATTTGGTCAATATGGCAGGGCTTGCGGCGTCGAACGCCTTCGCGCTTGAGCAAATGAAAGCCGAAAGCGAAGATTAACCCCCTCCCTCCAAAAAAGCCGGCAAGATAGGGTGCGCCCTCAAGAAAAGGGGCGCATCAAAAAGGGTGATGTTCAGGCGGTTTTGCTGACTGAATTCTTTCTTATAGGTATCACGTGCCCTAACGGCGTGCGCTCTCATTGCAAGCGCTCTGAGAGGGTGGTTCTTTCGGGATGGGAGAAGGCCTTTTTCGAGGTCATGCGTCCTCGGCGTCCCATTCTTTGATTTTCCGGTAAAGTGTTGAGGGATTTACCTCAAGTTTTTTGGCAGCTTTGCGGACTTTGCCGCCCGATAAAGCAACAGCCCGCTCAATGAGGCGGCGCTCAGAAATGCTAAGAGGTTCAATATCGGCTTCCCCAGTTGCAGGTGATGGGGCCTGTGCGTGCGGCAGGGTCGTTTCGGTTGATTGTAGAGACTGGGGGGAGGCGCCAATATGTGCGCTTTTTTGCATGTCGCCGCGCCCGCCCTCGTTTGGGCCTCCTTGTGTGTTTGTGTGCGTGTTGCCGCTGACAGAAATCACGGGCCCCATCATCCGGGTGAGCATTTCATAGGTCAGTGTAGGCCCTTCGTTTAAGACCACCGTGCTTTGGATCACATTGCCCAGTTCACGCACGTTCCCGGGCCAGGAATGGGCCAAAAGCCGCGCTTCGGCCGCCGCTTCTATCTGGGAGAAATCTTTATGTTCTTCCGCCGCGTAAGCTTTTAAAAGATGCTGTGCAATCGCTAAAATATCGCGCCCTCGGTCCTTCAGGGGCGGCAAGTGGATCGGGACAACGTGCAGACGGTAATATAGGTCTTCTCTGAACCGCCCGGCCTCTACTTCTTGCCACGGTGTGCGGTTGGTGGCGCAGACAAAGCGCACATCTACATCCACAGGGGTGTTGCTGCCCACAGGCACCACTTGGCCGGTTTGGATGAAACGCAACAGTTTGGTTTGCAGATCAAGCGGCATTTCGCAAATTTCATCTAGAAACAAGGTGCCGCCGCTTGCGGCAACGGCGGCGCCCTCACGGTCTGCTGTTGCTCCGGTGAAGGCCCCCTTTTTGTGGCCAAAAATCTCAGATTCCATCAGGTTTTCAGGGATGGCGGCACAATTGAGCGTGACAAAGCGCCCGCTTTTGCGAGGCCCCATCTGGTGGATTGCCTCGGCGCATAATTCTTTACCTGTGCCGGATTGCCCCATGATAAAAACGCTCGCGCGTGAGGGCGCACAGTCTTCAATCATACGGTAAACCGCTTGCATAGGGGGGCTGTCGCCGATGAACCGCCCAAATTTCTTGCCCGGACGGCCTTTATATTGCTCGACCAAATGCGATAGCCGGTGCAGCTCCAGCGCATTTTTCACAGTGGTCACAATGCGTTCGGCATTGAAGGGTTTCAGTAGAAAGTCAAGCGCGCCCTCGCGCATGGCTTCCACCGCGACCGTGACCGACCCATGCGCCGTGATCACAATCACCCGCGCATCAGACCCCGCAGCATTTAGTTTTTTAAGAATATCAATCCCGTCCATGTCGGGCAGTTTTAGATCAAGCAAAATGACGGTCGGATTATGCGCCTCGATCAGCTCTAGCGCTTTTTGGCCCGTTTCTGCCATATGGATTGGCAGAGAAAGCGAGCGCATATATTCGCGGTAGGTCATTGCCAAAGTAGGGCTGTCTTCAACGATTAGAATGTTGGCATTATTTTCGGTCATTCCAGCCCTTAGCCCTTTAAAGCGTGCATCAGTTTATAGTTAGCCTTTGCGGCCATTTGGGGCAAGCCTGTCTATTGTGTGGCCCAAGATACGTCTAAGATAAGCCCAGAATATGCCCAGACCACACTCAGAACGTACCCAGAGCATGTCCCGTGCGCACTGTTTTTATGAAAATTGAATGTATTTGGTGATAATTGCTTTACTCTCAGCGAGTAAGATAAGCCTTAGATAACAATAACCGGGCAGAAAAATGCCAAAGGCGAAAATAAAAAAACCAGTAAAAGCAGCGGATGCTGTTGATCTGACGGCGTGCGATAATTCCGAGGATAACCGGGATTTCCGGCGGCGTTCTGTGTTGTGGCCCGCTAAAATTCTGGTGGGCGCGCATGAATTCTCTTGCCAGATATGGAATTTATCTTTGGGCGGTGCGCGCGTGCGCATTGATATCCCAATTCAAGACGGCACAGATGTTATGCTGTTGGTGCCAGAGCGCGGCGAGGTGAAAGCAAGGGTTGCTTGGTCAGCAAATGGAAGCTCCGGGCTGGATTTTCTTGTTGGCTCTGATGTGATTAAGCGCATGTTTAAAGACAGGCTTCATATATTGGGCCTTGACGCCAAGGACGAATAGTCGCCATACCCCCACTATGCCTAGCCCTAGATTAAAAACCAGCCTTTGGGTAGACGCCTTGGTGCGCCAAAATTTTCTCAGCGATATGCCGTCTTTTGTTGTGGCGAAGGGGGACATTGAGCGAGGCGGCGTGATTTTAAAGCTCAACCGATTCACGGATGGTATTCAACTGTTTGAACAAACGCTGGATTTTGACGGTAATAAACTGTGGCGCTCGCTTGGGGATTTCCCGGCGGATGCTGAACGGGACGCTGATTTATTGCTCCAAAAAAAGCGGCAGTTTGACCGGGATTTGTGGATCATTGAAATTGAAGACCAGAGAGGGGTGTTCATTCTTGATGCTCCGATCAGCGATTTTTAAACCTAACGAGAGAATTTTAACCAAACTGGCGTACCCTCAAAAATCCTGTGATAATGCTGAAAGCCTTGACCAAAGGGCTGATGCTTCATACTTAGGGCGCATGTACTAAAGGCGATATACGGATTTACGAATGGCAATACTTGATATCATTAATGTTCCAGACCCTCTGCTGAAAACTGTCTCTGACCCCGTTGATGAGGTTGATGATCAGCTTCGGCGCTTCATGGATGATATGCTAGAGACCATGTATGCAGCTCCCGGTATTGGCTTGGCTGCTATACAGGTGGGTGTGGCAAAACGTGTGATCGTTCTCGATATTTCAGCGGAAGACGAAGAAAATACACCCGTGTATTTTGTAAACCCAGAGATTACTTGGGAATCAGAAGAAATGAGCGTTTTCAACGAAGGCTGTCTGTCGGTACCAGAGCATTATGCCGATGTTGAACGCCCGGCCTCTGTGAAGATAAAATATCTTGATTATCACGGAAAAGCGCACGAAGAAAAACTTGACGGTTTGCTTGCAACCTGCGTTCAACATGAAATTGATCATTTGGACGGCATTGTTTTCATTGATTATTTGTCGCGCCTGAAGCGTATGATGATCATTAAAAAAGTTCAAAAGGCCACTAAAGATTCGGTTGTTCTCTAGCAAGCTAACGAGGGATATCTTATGCGGCTGATTTTCATGGGAACGCCCGATTTTGCGGTCAAAACACTGGAGAGTCTGGTCTCGGCAGGACATGAGATCGCAGCCGTATATACACAGCCGCCCCGCCCCGCTGGGCGCGGTAAAAAAGAGCGTAAAAGCGCGGTCCATACCGCCGCTGAGGCGCTTGGGCTGACGGTCTTTACACCCAAGTCTATGAAGGCAGAGCCCGCAATAGCTGAATTCTCAGCCCTTGAGGCCGATGCCGCTGTGGTGGTGGCTTACGGGCAGATATTACCGCAGGCTGTTTTGGATGCGCCCAAGCTTGGCTGTCTTAATGTCCATGCATCTTTGCTGCCGCGCTGGCGGGGGGCGGCTCCTATTCACCGGGCACTGATGGCGGGTGACAGTGTGACAGGGGTGTGCATCATGCAGATGGAAGCCGGGCTTGATACGGGGCCGGTTTTGGCGCGCACCGAGAAAAAAATTAGCAGCGACGACACCACTCAAAGCCTGCATGACCGGCTGGCTGCGGCGGGTGCGGGGCTTATCAACGGTGTGCTAAAAGATCTGGCTGCAGGCACTGCTGTGGCTGAGGCCCAGCCAAACGCGGGTGTGACATACGCCAAGAAAATTGAAAAATCCGAAGCGCGCATCAATTGGCAGGAAAGTGCGGACTATATTGATAGGATGGTGCGCGGGCTTTTCCCGTTTCCGGGCGCATGGTGTGAGATAGGCGGGGCGCGTGTTAAAATTTTAGCGGGCTGTGTTTCCCCTCAGTCTGGCGAAGCGGGAACAGTGCTTGACGACAATTTCACTATCGCCTGCGGATCCGGGGCTTATCGGCCAATGCGGGTGCAAAAAGCAGGCAAAGAGGCGGTGGACACAGAGGCGTATTTGCGCGGAAAACCAATTTCAGCCGGTATGCGACTGAGTTGATGCAGCGCTTTAAACTGACAATTGAATATGACGGGCGGCCCTATGCGGGTTGGCAGCGCCAAGACAATGCTCTGGCGGTGCAGCAAGTGTTAGAGGAAGCCTTCAGCCAATTATTGCAGGGTGCTGCTGTTGTGGTGCAAGGCTCGGGCCGGACAGATGCGGGTGTGCACGCCCTTGGCCAAGTGGCCCATGTGGATATAGACGCAGATTTCACAGCGCAAAAATTGCGTGAGGCAATCAATTATTTTCTCCGCAAAGTGCCGATTTCGGTTTTAGAGGTGGACGCCGTGGACGCAGAATTTCACGCGCGCTTTTCCGCGATCAAGCGCCATTATATCTACCGTATCCTTAACCGCCGCGCCCCGCCGACCTTCAACGAAGGGCTGGTTTGGCATGTGATGACCCCCTTGGATGTCGATCTAATGCACGCCGCCGCACAAGTTCTTGTTGGCAAGCATGATTTCACTACATTTCGGCATGTCCACTGCCAAGCAGAAAGCCCAGTGAAAACGTTGGATTATTTGTCTGTCGAGCGGGACGGCGATGAGCTTCACATCAAAGCGGGCGCGCGCTCGTTCCTACACCATCAGATACGGTCGATCACTGGCAGCTTGAAGCTGGTGGGTGCTGGCCGCTGGAGCAAAGATGATCTAAAAGCATCGCTTGAGGCCCGTGATAGGCAAGCATTGGGCTATAACGCCCCGCCTGACGGGCTCTATTTTCGCAGTGTGGAATTTACATAAGCGCAAGGGGGGGTGTGGGGTAAGCGTTTTCTATCTTTAAGCGGCTGCGCTTGTGGGGCTTGCGAGCATGGCATAAAGGGCGCTGCTATCATTGGTCATGCGCAATTTTGCACAGACATTATCATCGCGCAGCAGCCTTGATACACGGGCTAAGGCTTTCAGATGGTCAGTGCTACCTTCAGCAGGGGCCAGAAGCACAAAGATCAGGTCCACTGGATGATCATCCACCGATTCGAAATCAACGGGGCTTGCAAGCCGGGCAAACATGCCTGTGATGTGATCCAGCCCTTCGATGCGGGCATGTGGGATAGCAACCCCTTTGCCAACGCCAGTGCTCCCAAGTTTTTCTCTGTCCAACAGGCTGGCAAAAATCGTGCGCTCGGAAAGCCCGGTTTTTTGTGCCATATGTTTGGCAAGCGATTGAATCGCCTGTTTTTTACTGGATGCTTTAAAGTCAGAAAGAATGCTATCCGCCGATAGCAGATCCTCGATTTCCATAGCCTAATCTTCCTTCCGAACCAGGGCGTTTCAGCCCTTGATTCGGTGCTCCTCTGGCGTTTTTGTCCCTGATGTAAGCGGTCTGCTGTGTCAGTTGCTAGTTCGGTGCAACCGATGGACAAATCCAGCCTACATTGCCGTCACTGCGACGATACACAACTTCAAGTGCATCGTTTTTACTGTTTCTGAAGACAAAAGCATTTGTATTTGCCAAATCCATCAACATCACTGCGTCCCCGACGCTAACATTGGGTATCTCGGTTCGATTTTCCGCGATAATGATCGGCTGGTCTTCAGAAGTATTGTCAGGAACGGCATCACTTTCTTCATTCTCCAAGGCGATGGTATAATCTTGGGCCAGTTCCAAGCTTATATCGCGCTGGGGCATTCTGTGGTGGTTCTTAAGGCGTCGCTTGTAACGACGCAACTGTTTTTCAACTTTCTCGGCCGCCATCTCGAAGGCAGCGTATGGGTCATCCGCTTCGCCGCGGCTATGGAGGTTGATCCCTTGGTTGGCATGAAGCGATACATCCGATCGATAAGAATGCCCTTCTTTTGCAAATGTCGTACTAGCATCAATGGTGCGGTTGAAATATTTGTCTGCGACAGTGGATAGGCGGTCCTCAACGTGATTTGTTAAAGCATCACCAATTTTCATTTTTCGTCCGGTTACATTGATATTCATAGGTGCCAATCGTCCTTTCTAAGCAATCGGGGAGATCGCTATTTTAACAAGCCAGTGCGGCTCATGGCGGCGGTGGCTGGTCTATTGGTGGCATCCCCGTGCCACATCCAGCTCCGCGAATATGGTCTTGATGACCATGAATTTTAGCCTAGCACAAAATCTGGTTTATGTATGGTAAATAGAGATGATTTTTTAAAAAAATTAAGAAAATAAAAATATTCAGGGGTGAAATCTGGCGAGGAATTTGAGGTAAAAACAGACGGTTTAATTTGCCATATTTTTCAGGCGGCGTCTTTGCACAGACGAGGGTATGCGCAGCGCCTCTCGGTATTTTGCAACCGTACGCCGCGCAATATCAATGCCTTCAGCTTTCATCAAAACAACAAGCTTGTCGTCGGATAAAATTTTCTTCGGAGCTTCGGCATCTATCAGTTCTTTTAAGCGAAACTTGACCGACTCGGCGGAATGGGCATCACCGCCGTCAGCTGCGGAAATAGAGGACGTGAAGAAATACTTCAGTTCAAACATGCCGCGAGAGCAGGCCATAAACTTATTATTGGTGACACGGGAAACGGTCGATTCGTGCATCTCAATATCATCAGCAATGTCTTTTAGCGTCAAAGGTTTCAAAAACCGCACCCCATGCTCGAAAAACAGTGCTTGGCGTTTTACTAGCGCGGTTGAGACTTTTAAAATTGTACGCGCGCGCTGATCAAGGGCTTTCACTAGCCAATTGGCATTGGAAACACAGTCAGAGACAAAAGCTTTTTCTTCTTTGTTGCCGCCGATATCTTTTAGCTCGTTAACATATTGGCTGTTGACCAATACCTTTGGCAATGTGTCGCTATTTAGCTCAACAACCCATGTGCCAGCGCGGGTTTTTTTAATAAAGATATCCGGTACGACGGGCTGCACAGATTCGCCGCCGTATGCTAGGCCCGGTTTGGGGTTAAGGGTGCGAATTTCGCGCACCATATCGGCAATGTCTTCTTGGTCTACACCGCAAATCCGCCGCAGCGCTGTCATGTCGCGCTTGGCCAACAGATCAAGGTTCTCCACCAAGGCCTGCATTGCAGGGTCGTAGCGGTCTAGTTCCCTAAGCTGTAGCGCCAAACATTCTGACAAGGTGCGCGCAAAAACACCCGATGGTTCGAGCGATTGCAAAGAAAGTAACGTTGCCTCGACCAAGCGTGGTTCAACGCCCAGCCGAGGTGCAACATCAGCAAGAGCATCCGCATCCACATATCCGGCCTCATCCACCAGATCAATCAGGTGAACAGCGATAAACCGCTCTGCAGGCTCGGTAAGCTGGATCGCCATTTGTCGGGTTAGGAAATCATGTAAATTTTCTTCCCCCTCAAGCGTTTGATCAAGGCTGCGTTCGTCAGAAAAGCCGCCACCGCCCTTTATGGCCCCCGCGCCTTCATAATTTAGGCCACTAGAACCAGAATTTTGCAGGTCGGTTCGGTCAGAAACAGCGTCATTATTGTAAATGTTGGTTTCAAAATTGGCATCAAGCGCACTGTCAGCGGCTGAACCGGTATCAACAGCGCTTGCAAGACTTTTGTCGGCCGCAACCAAACCATCGCTGGCATTTTCTGCACTGCCGCCCTCGCGCATACCCTCATCTGTGGCGGTGCCGCCCTGTTCGCCGCCCCTTTGGGTCGGGCCCGTTTCAGCATTTGGATCCCCAACTTCTAAAATTGGGTTGCGCTCAACTTCTTCAGAGACATAATCTGCAAGTTCCAGATTAGACAGCTGCAACAGCTTGATCGCCTGCTGCAACTGGGGTGTCATCACCAGTTGTTGGCTTTGGCGTAAATCTAATCTGGGGGTAAGTGCCATTTATCAAACCCTACAAACTGAAGCTTTCACCGAGATAAACCCGGCGAACATCTTCACTTTTTAGCACTTCCTCTGCAGTGCCTTCGAACAAGACATGACCATCATAGATAATGAAGGCGCGGTCGATAATATCCAGCGTTTCCCTGACGTTATGGTCCGTGATCAAAACCCCGATATCGCGGTCTTTCAAATGGTGGGTCAGGTCGCGAATATCAGAAATTGCGATCGGATCAATACCGGCAAAGGGCTCATCCAGCAGTATAAAATCAGGACGGGCCGCCAATGCGCGCGCAATTTCGCAGCGCCTGCGCTCACCGCCTGAAAGCGCCAGCGCTGGAGTATTCCGAAGATGCGTGATTGAAAATTCATCCAGTAGCTCGTCTAGTTTCGCACGGCGCTGTGCACGGTCAACTTCAACCACCTCTAGCACTGCGAGGATATTTTCTGCCACGGTCATGCCGCGGAAAATAGAGGTTTCCTGCGGTAGATAGCCAATACCCAACCGCGCCCGGCGGTACATGGGTAAATGGGTGATATTTTCACCGTTTAGCTCAATGCGACCATGATCGGGGGCGATCAGCCCGGTGATGGAATAAAAACATGTGGTTTTGCCTGCACCGTTAGGGCCTAAAAGCCCCACCACTTCGCCGCGCCGCACGTTTAGAGAGACATCCCGCAAAACCGGTCGGCCACCGTAGGATTTTGCAATCCCGCACACCGCCAGACCCTGCGAGCAAGTGGCATCTGATGCCTTTTCTTTAGATGTACCCATTTGGCCGTCTAAGCCCATACCCAATTCCAACTTTGTCTCAGCAATCAGCAGATCATACCATGACTAAAAACTGATTGGCTCATTTTATGCATACCTATTGTCAATAAATCATGAACAGGCATGCGGTTCCATAAAAAATTCGGTAATATTTTGAGGGATGCCCCCTAAAAACCACATCAAGCTAGGCCACGTTAACCATGTTCATGCGGGAAAGCTGGGGCTTGCTTGAATTTGATAGCCTTTCAGGGGGGCTTGTTGTCTGGCTTAGTTTTCCGACGGGTCTTTTTTCTCAGGCACGCTGAAAATGCCGCGCACACGGCCATCATCACTTTTGTTTTCTTGACCGTCCAGCTTGGCAAGGCCAGAAACCAGATCAAATTCCAGCCGCTGCCCCTTTAGGGTGTTTTCGCCTTGTTTAAAGGTCACATTGCCGCCAAGGGTGATTAGACGCCGGCCAACATCATAAACGCCCCAATCACCAGATAGGGTTTCTGTTTTTGATACCAGCGTGACAGAGCCTAGCGCATCAAGCCGTGTGATTGCGGGCTTTTCTTCATTTTCTACGGTTTTGTAAAATACCGTTAGAGTTTCTGACGAAAGGGTCATGTCGCCCTGCACAACTTTGACCGCACCTTTGAAGATTGCGCGGCCCTCTTTTTGCTTCATCTCAAGCCGTTCTGCGGTGATATCAAGCGGTTGGTAGCTATCATGATCTTTCAAAATAGACTGTGCTATCACCCCCGGTGTGGACACAAACAGGGCCAGAAGGGTAAAAGATTTCAAGAGGTTTAAAGATTTCATCACAGGGTTTGTCCGGTGCTTCATGGTTGTTTCTCATTTGATGGGGCCAAGCGTGCCACATGCTTTTGGTTAGGGCGTTTGGGCACGATGCGCAATTTTACGCCGCCCTCAAAAATACCTTCTTCTTTATCTGCATAAATCACCACCCTTGAGGCTGCAAGCGACCCAAGTTTTGCGCGGCCTGTAATGGACCCTTGCCCAGTTGCTATATGGGTTTTTAGGTCCACCTCGGCCCCTGCCATATCCAAGGCATAGCCGTTGCCGGTGATCATATGTACGCCGCCAACCAATGACAGGGTTGAGGGGTCTATCCGGTAAATACCAGTTCGTGCAGTGACGGTTGTGGGGCCTGTGCCCTCAATATCCATTTGCGCGCGAATGTCTGACAGTTTCACACGCGGAGCTGTCGGGCTGTCTTGTAGTCCGGTGCCAGCTTCTACTTGGAACAGGCGGTTGTTCGCGTCGGTTCCGACATAGCGCATATTGATCATATGGATGCTGCTTTCCCCCTTGGTGACGTCATCTGTTGAGAGGGTAAAAGCAACCTCGCGGTCATCCAAATACTGCCAAGCAACGGTAACAAAGGCTAAAATCGCGGCGCTGACAGGCAGAGCAATGCGCATCACACGAATAAAGCTGTCCCAAGCTGGGCTGGTTCTGGGGCGCTCCTTAGAAAGCATAGCTTGGCGCGCTCCTTCAAGGGCTTGCTCTTCGCTGCAGAAATGGTCTGAGGTACTTGCTGTCATGATCCTAGGTGTCTGTGTCGGCCAGTATTTTGCCTGTTGGTGAGTTTTTCTGCGCCGTGATGCAACCGTTGGTGGGGCTAGTGTGAAAAAATATCTATTTCGCCGTATCCGGCTAGGTCCATATCACAGCGTGTGGGCAAAAACGCAAATGCGGCTTCCGCTAGATGGGTGCGTCCTTCGCGTATCAACATTGTGTCGAGTTTGGCTTTTACCGTGTGCAAATATAATACATCAGACGCGGCATAATCTTTTTGCGCATCACTGATTTCGTCTGCACCCCAATCACTTGATTGCTGCTGTTTGTCGAGGCTGACCCCACCTAGTTCACGGCATAAGTCTTTCAGGCCGTGACGATCAGTGTAGGTGCGAACTAGTTTGGATGCGATTTTGGTGCAATAAACCGGGCTTGTATCAACACCGAGATATTTTTTCATCACCGCGACATCAAAGCGGGCGAAGTGAAAAATTTTCAGCACATCTGGGTTCGTTAGAAGTGCTTTCAGGTTCGGAGCTGCATAGGCGCCTTGTTTGAATTTTACCAGATGCGCATCGCCGTTACCGTCAGACAATTGCACCAAGCACAGCCTATCCCTGTGCGGGTTTAGGCCCATGGTCTCGCTGTCGATGGCAACCGAGTCCCCAAAATCCAGCCCATCAGGCAGATCACCCTCATATAGATAATTGGCCATACTTAATTGCCCTCCCTATAAAATTCGTCTGACTACTGCAAACAGTATAGAGGGCCTTGTGGCAGAAAAAAGGTCCGATTGCGAGGGTCTGTATTTTTTTACGTCGTTCAGATAGTGCTAAAGGCTATCAAACAGGTGTTTTCCAAAAGGCTTGAAGCACACATAGGCCGGTCTATCTTTTTCTAATAAGATAAAAGCTTGAGGGTAAAAATCATGACAGATGGGACACTGCCCGAGATATTAACGCGATTGCGAGAAAGCGAATTTTCGCAGGTTACGATCAATCCGGGATGGGCACAGGGGCGTACAGTTTTTGGAGGGCTTGGGGCTGCTGTCGCCTTGACTGCGATGGAAAGTTTGGTTGATCCAACGTGTGAAAATACCGCACCGCTTCGGTCCCTGATGACCAATTTTGTCGCGCCTATGCCAGAAGCCCTTGTGACAGCGGACGCGCGTATTTTAAGGCGGGGCCGGGCGGTTACGCAGGCCTCGGTTGATGTGCGGGCGGGTGAGCAAATTGTTGTGCACGCTTCGGCGGCGTTTGGCGTAGGGCGCGAGACCGTAACCGTTAGCCCTGAAGCTGCCTTCAGTCCTGAATTGCGAGACAGTGTGCCTGCGATGGATGCAGGTGCTTTAAAGCTGCCCGGTTTTTTAAAGCGCTTTGATATTCACTGGACAGGCGGCGGTATTCCGCGCTCTGGATCTCAGGATCGCAGGACCGGCATGTGGGTGCGCCATAAGGATAATATGGAGGCTTTTCCAACGGCTAAAATCGTTGCGCTTGCAGATATTCCCCCACCGGTGATGCTGTCGCATTATACAAAGCCCGTGATGGCGAGCTCGCTTAGCTGGTCTTTGGAATTTATCCGCCCCGCCAATGAGATCAAAAGTGATTGGTTCTATTTGGACTATACCTTAGAGGCGGCAGCCGATGGTTATAGTCAGCAAAACGGCCAAATTTTCACAGAAGACGGTGTGCTTGTCGCGTTATCAAGGCAATGTATGGTCTATTTTGAATAGGCTCTTTGGGTAAATCGGGGGGCGTTTTTTAGCGCTTATTTTTAGTGCTTATAAGGGCAGCGTACAATAGAGCTTCACCGGGATGCCGCCGTGAGAAAAGCTGATTTTCTTCTTTTTAAAGCGTAGGCCTGTTGCCTTCGCCAGCGCATCTGAATTGGTAACAAGCCCCACGCGCCAGCCCTTAAAGCCCGCGCCCAGTGTTTTTCCAAGCGCTTGATACAGAGGGAACAGGCGCTTTGCTTCGCTGATGCGCACACCGTATGGCGGATTGATCATGACAAGACCCGCCGGGCCAACGGGTGCCGTTAGGCCGCTGATTGTATGGCGGGAAAATTCGGTTCTATCGGCCACGCTTGCGCGCTCGGCGTTCGCGATGCTCATGCTGATAGCGCCTGCGTCACGGTCAAAACCCCAAAATCGCAGATCGCTGGGGCGCGGTGTGCTTTCGGCCTTCATTTTTTGCCATTGCTGTGCATCAAAACTAACAAGCTTCTCAAAGGCAAATTCGCGTGTGCGCCCCGGCATCAAGCCTGCCGCAACCTCTGCCGCTTCAATGACAAAAGTGCCAGAGCCGCACATGGGGTCAAGAACTGGTTCTTGGCCGTCAAAGCCACACGCTGTCAACAAGAGTGCAGCCAAAGTTTCGCGCATCGGAGCCTTATTGACGGCTTCTTTGTGACCACGCTTATGGAGCCCTTCGCCCGATGTATCGACACTGACAGTGCACATATCATCGAAAATACGTACTTTGATACAGACATCGGCGTCGGGGGAAATTTTAGCGCCGAACTCTTGAGAAATTGCGGTTTCAAAGCGCTGTGCAGCCGCTTTATGGTGATAAATGCGGGATTTTTTGCAGGTTACTTCTACGCGTACAGAACTATCTGTCCGCAGTGTATCGCCCCAAGGGAATTGCCGCGCGCGCTTATCAAGCTTTGCCAAGTGAACCACCCGGAACGATCCAAGCCGAACCAAAACCTGACTTGCCCCCCGGAGCATGAGGTTTGCCCGCCAAACATCTGCCCAGCTACCCTGTATGGTAATCCCGCCCACACTGGTTTCTGGGTTTTTAAAGCCGAGCGCACGTACCTGTTCCAGCAGGACCGGTTCAAGCCCGGGTACTGTAGTTAGAAAAATCTCTAGGGTATCATCTGATTGCATGGCGCATAGATAGCCTGTCTTTGTAGGGCCGTCGAGCCTTTCATGACGACATACTATCCTAGCTTAGAAGGCATGATCCAAATAATAGCGTACAGCATCTTTGACATGGCGAAAACGGTCCCCGCCCAAATGCTTGCCGCCGTACCAGCGCGTGACAACGATGATGTGGTTTTGAAGGCCTTCTCGCTGTAGCATTTGCACAATGATCATGCCCGCACCCTGTTCGCCGTCATCATTTTTAACCGCGCCGTCTGCGCCGATGAAGGCCCATGTATTGTGGGTGGCTTTGGCAAATTTTTTCTTGCGCCGCAATCCTTTGATAAAATCTTTCGCGGCATCCACAGACCCGCATGGCCCTCCCGACACCGCATATTTAGATCCCCGGTCAGTAATAATTCCGTCAAATATCTCCATAGGCTTTTTATAAGGTGGCGAGCGTCTGGAACCTACAAAAAAGAAAGTATATTCTACGGATAACCGCGCTTTAACTATGCCGTGTCTCTGTTTGGTTCTATTTGGCCGCTCATGTAATTACACGCTCGCGCTTGCATGCAAGTTGAGGTATGAACGGCGTATGTCAAAAATAACGTCTTTATTCGTAACGCGCCTTTACCGCGCTGATCTGGCTGAATTTGGTCCTGCGCCCGACGCTGCAGAGCTTGAAACGGCTTGTTTGTCTATTGCTGAGGATGATCAGGCTGGGCAGACATGGTGCGAGGAAAATGATTTCCCCGGCTATACCAGCTATGCCTCACTTGATGATCTGGCTTGGCGCTTTCCAACCTTCAAGGATTTGGTGGGTGTGCTGGACAAGCATGTTAAAGCCTTTGTCAAAGACCTGCAATTTGATCTGGACAGCAAGAAGCTTACGCTTGATAGTTTGTGGATTAATATCCTGCCTGAGGGCGGTATTCATACGTCACATTTGCACCCGCACAGCGTTATCAGCGGCACAACCTATGTTGCCGTGCCAAAGGGAGCAGGCGCGATAAAATTTGAAGACCCACGCTCTGCCATGATGATGGCAGCCCCAACGCGTAAAGCGGACGCTCGAACTGAAATGCGCACGTTTGTTTACGCAGACCCCAAGGTTGGCGATATATTGCTGTGGGAAAGTTGGCTACGCCACG
>WFTS01000118.1 GCA_015485385.1 Kordiimonadales bacterium
ATCGCAAAAAATGCGCAAGGCAAGCCGATTTACTCGGCGGAGCTTTATGTGATTGTTGACGGCATCAAGCGCACCAGCCAAACCGAAGCCAACCTGCCAATGCGCGGCATTTCAAAGGCTGGTTTTGATCTGCGCGAGAATGTACAGCTTCTACAGGGGCGCATGTTCACTCCCGGAAAAAATGAAATTGTCGCAGGAGCCAGCATCCAGCGCGAATTCTCCGGCTTCGAGCTTGGTACCAAAGTCCGTTTCGGAAAAACCGTTTGGGAAGTTGTAGGTATATTCGGGGCTGGCGGATCTGCTTTTGAAGGCGAGCTTTGGGCCGATGCTGCCACCTTGCAAAGCCAGTTTAGGCGCGGCAACAGCTTTCAAACCATGCGGGTTCTGCTGGAAAAGCCCGGCGACCTGTCTGGCTTGATTGAAAAAGCTGCAGAGGACCCAACAGTGAGTTTGGATATTCAAACCGAGGCTGACTTTTTCAGTGAACAAGGAAATGCCATCAACGGCATGATCTATCTTGGCTGGGGCCTTAGCATTTTGATGGGGCTCGGTGCGCTCGCAGGGGCCTTAAACACCATGTACACGTCCGTTTCTTCGCGCGCGCCTGAAATTGCCACACTTAGGGCCATTGGCTTTAGCAATGTATCGGCTTTCTTTGGCACATTAGCAGAGTCTATAGTTTTATCGCTAATCGGCGGGGTTATTGGTGCGCTTTTATCCTTCACATTTATGGACGGCATTTCTACCAGCGCCATGGGCAGCAACTTCACGCAGATCATGTTCCAATTTGAAATGTCGCCTGGCTTGATCCTAAACGGCATGTTGATGGCGTTGGTAATTGGTCTGGTCGGTGGGATTTTTCCAGCCCTCAGAGCAGCGAAATTGCCGGTGATGGTGGCCTTCCAGCGCGGCAACTAATGTGTCTGGTGCTTAATGCTGGTGCCCCACGTTTTCAGCGCCCGACGGCACACGAATGTCATCAACCATGTCACAAATATGCTCAGGCGGAGCGGGGGTGAAACGGTCAACCAATATCGCGACACCAAAATTCACCAACATCCCGATGGTGCCAATGCCTTCGGGCGAAATGCCAAACCACCAATGGTTTTCTGTGTTTAGTTCAGGCGACACAAACTTGAAATAGACGATATAGCTGATGGTGAATACCAGCCCTGACAGCATACCTGCTATGGCACCTTCCTTGTTCATGCGCTTCGAGAATATCCCCATCAAGATCGCCGGAAACAGGCTAGAGGCCGCAAGACCAAAGGCAAAAGCCACCACCTGCGCGACAAAACCCGGCGGATTGATGCCCAGATATCCAGCCACAGCTATTGCCAGCCCAGCCGCAATCCGTGCGGCTCGAAGTTCCTGAGCGTCTGATATATCCGGCATCCAGGTTTTCTTGAGCATATCATGGCTCACAGCGGTAGAGATCACCAACAGCAGCCCCGCAGCGGTTGAAAGCGCCGCCGCCAAACCGCCCGCCGCGACAAGTGCGATCACCCAACCGGGCAGCGCGGCAATTTCAGGATTGGCCAGCACCATAATGTCGCGGTCGACATACACTTCGTTGTCAGTCTGTGTCACAGGGTTTGTGACACTGCGTGCGCCGTCTGTGCCCCGCGCGTCAGTGTCAAAACGTGGCTTGCCTTCAAAAGGCGCCCCTGCCCTATATTGGATCACGCCGTCACCGTTTTTATCGCGCCACGCTATCAGCCCAAGATCTTCCCAATTTTTGAACCAGTTCGGCGTATCAACATATGCGGTTTCATTCACTGTATCGATAAAATTGATGCGCGCAAACGCCCCCACGGCGGGGGCTGTTGTATAAAGAAGCGCGATGAACACCAGCGCCCAGCCTGCAGAAATGCGTGCATCTGACACTTTAGGCACAGTGAAAAAGCGCACAATCACATGCGGTAAACCAGCGGTGCCGACCATTAGGGCGGCGGTAATGGCAAAGATATCAACTGTTGATTTCGTGCCTTCGGTATAGGCACTAAAGCCCAAATCAATCAGGGCGCTATCTAACTTTTCAAGCACCGTTAGGCCCGAACCGTCAGCAAGTTCTGCTCCCAAACCAAACTGTGGCACCGGGTTGCCGGTGATAAGCAGCGATATGAAAATCGCGGGCACAGTATAGGCGAAAATCAGCACGCAATATTGCGCCACTTGGGTATAGGTAATGCCCTTCATGCCGCCTAATACTGCATAGACAAAGACAATCAACATGCCGATGACCACACCGGTATCAATCTCAACCTCTAGGAAGCGCGAAAATACAATGCCAACACCGCGCATTTGCCCCGCAACATAAGTAAAGCTGATGAAAATCAGGCACACAACTGCTACCAACCGCGCAGCGTCGCTGTAATAACGGTCCCCGATAAATTCAGGCACAGTGAATTTGCCGTATTTCCTGAGGTAAGGCGCCAGCAAGAGCGCAAGCAGCACATAGCCGCCTGTCCAGCCCATCAGGTAAACCGAGCCGTCATAACCAAGGAACGCAATCAGACCTGCCATCGAGATAAAAGAGGCGGCGCTCATCCAGTCGGCAGCCGTAGCCATACCGTTGATAATAGGGTGCACACCGCCACCCGCCACATAAAATTCCTTGGTGGTCCCCACCCGAGACCAAACAGCAATGCCGATATAAAGACTGAAAGACAGTCCAACAAAAAGATACGTTAGGCTTTGTGCGTCCACGGGCTTAATCCTCCACGCCGAATTTACGGTCAAGCGCGCGCATTTTTTTGGCATAGATAAATATCAGCGCCACAAAAACATAGATCGATCCCTGCTGAGCAAACCAAAACCCAAGCTTGAAGCCAAAAAACTGGACCTGATTAAGCCAATCAGCCAGCACAATGCCAAAGCCGAACGAAACCACAAACCACACCGCGAGCAACTTGCCCAGCAAAGTAACATTCGCCCGCCAGTAGGCCGCCCGTTCCTCAGCGCGTGAGACACTGTCGCTGGATGGCGCTTGGTCGTTTTTGCTCATGGATATTCCCCCGAATATTTGAAGCTTAATCTTGAACTTGTAGAATTACACATCCGGCGTCAATCGTGAAATATTTCCTCAGCTAAAGCACTGAAACTACACTGCTATTCCTGACTATATAGTCAGGTCTTTGGCGTTGACAGCAGGGCTCATGAGGGCTAATTCCAAAAAAGAGGCCG
>WFTS01000119.1 GCA_015485385.1 Kordiimonadales bacterium
GCATGAACACCGACCATACATTGGAAGAAGTAGGCCAGCAATTCTCAGTAACACGGGAACGTATTCGCCAAATTGAGGCCAAGGCGCTGAGAAAACTCAAACACCCAAGCCGGTCGCGGCAACTAAGAAGCTTCCTCGACACCTAATCTAAAAGCTTTCCAACCAAGAAAGCTACGGTTGGAAGCACTAAACGCCTTGTGGAGTCGGCCCTCTGTACACTCAGCATGTGCTGCGGAAATATCGGCATCAACAAGATTTTTGACGCCTTCTTGCGTTTTGGCGTGAAGGCTTTACCCCGATTTTAGCTAAGAAAGTGCCTTATTTTCCGCGTAGCAGTTCCGCGCGGAAAGTAATGGATCCATTTTGCATGGTCCACTGGGTTGAGTTGAGGGCGCGAATGCCTGCGGTTGGGTCTGAACGCATGTAAACAAGGTCGGCTTCTTTGCCTTCTTCAATGCTGCCGGTACGGTCAGAAATTTGAAGGATACGGGCGTTATTATAGCTTGCCATCTGGATAACACGCAGAGGACGAAGACCAATTTGTTCGTGTAAAAACATCTCATAGGGCAGGGATGCGCCTAAGATGATGCTGATGGTTCCCGCATCGGTCCCGATGCCTACCAAGCCTCCAGCACGGACAAGAGCCACTGTATTACCACGCAGCACTGGTAATTTGGCTTTTAGAAGGTTGGATTTATCCCACCAATCCAGCCAATTGATCGCCATTAGTTCTGAGCTCATATTATCATACAGTACCGATCCGTTGATCCGGTCAGGATCAAAGCTGCGCATTTTTTTCACAGCGGAGCGTACATCTGATATGGTTTCAGAGAGCGCAAGCGTTGAAATATACCCTGTTTGGCGCCGAGCAAGAAGCGTTAGTGTTTTTTGACTAAGAGGCGCATCCACCGTGCCGTGCAGCAAAACATCAACTTGTGCCTGAAGTGCCGTTTCCACATCTTTTGCCTGAGATGCGTGCAAAAATAGCCTGCGTTTGTTGGAATGCATCAAGGCCACCGCTTGACGTAACAACAGCTCTGGGAACTGTGCCAAGGGTTTGCTTGAAAGCCAGCTCATATCGTCCATCGAGATTTTAAGGCTATCGGCACCGCCTGCAAGTTGGCGTGTAGCAGCAATTTTTAGCTCAGGATAATTATTGACCAACACACTGCCCCAACCACCTGTGACACCAATGTTTTGACCAGCCGCGAATACCTCGGGGTAATTGGTTGGGTTTTTGGCAACAGCCGCACGCACCGCGCGCAACAGAGGCAATTTGATGTTGGGGTTATAAACGGTCGTGATGCCCCAATAAAGATTGCGGCGTAGCAGTTTCAATTTTTGGCTGGTACTTTCTTTGCCTGACCCTCCGACATTTAAATGTTGGTGTAAATCCATCAGGCCGGGGATCAGGTATCCGCCTTCTAGATCCATGGGGTCACATTCTGGGCAGCTGTTTTCAATGCCGTTGATTGACGTAATGATACCGTCTTCAATCAGCATATTTTCGCCGCGTGTCATTTGGCCACTGTCACGGCTTAAATAATAGAAGTTTGTCAAAAGCGTGCGGTTGCGGGCTTGGAGAATTGGCTCTTGTCCAGCCTTGGTACCAGCCTCGGGGCCTACCTGAGAGCCAGTCTTGGGGCCAGTTTTAGAGGCTTGCTCAAGGACAGGCGCGGCCCGGTTCTGGGTTTGAGTTTTATTCTTAGTCTGTTTCAATGTCTGAGCTTCAAGCGAAGCGCTCAAGGTAAAGACTGCCGCAAGCATACAAAAAACTGCTGCTCGGAATGTAAAACTCAGGGGCTTTTGTCTTGTCATATGATCTACCGTTTAGGGGTGCTCGATAAAGGCTTTTACACCGTTTCTTAACGCCATGACATCCATTTTATCGCTAACAGCATAAGGGGTGTGGATCGACAAGACCGGCACGCCAAAATCGATGGTATCAATATTATAGCGCGCCAGTTCGCGGCCCAGCGTTCCGCCACCCGCTCGGCCTACTTTATAGGTTGTGGTTTGCCAAGGCACCCCAGCCCCGTCCAATGCCGCGCGGGTCCAGGCGATATATTCGCTGTTGGCATCAAAACCGCGCCCATAAAGTTTTATATTGATACCAAACCCCAGCCGAGGGGCATTGCCAGCCTCCCACGCTGCCGGGCTAATGGGGTTTATGCCCCCATTTACATCAATAGACAAAGCCTTAGAGGCCCTGAGCGCCCGTGTGAGCAGGGGCTGACGATACTTGTCCCCCACTTCAGCATATAAAAGTTCACCAATCAGATCAGTTAGATATGTGGATGAAGCCCCAGTGACATTCACATTCCCGCCTTCTTCATTATCGGCAAAGGTAATGACAGCCGTCTGTGGTGGGGTTTCAAGCATCGCGGCGGCTTTAAAGCTGGCAAATGCTGACAAGCGGTCGTCTTGGCCGTATGCAGCAATGAGGCGCCGGTCAAAGCCCATATCGCGAGGCTTCATCGCAGGCACTAAGGAGAGTTCAGCCGATACCAAATCAGCAGAGCCAATGCCGTACGTGTCTTTCAAATGATCTAAAATCCAATCGCCTGCACTATATTTCGCGCCTGCTTTCCCACCTACGACCTGAGCCGCATGAGGGCCAGACGCGATGATAGGGTCTAATTCTTCATGGGCAATCACATCGCGCTGTTTACGGTTTCTAAAGGCCCCGTCTACATGGGGCGCGAGATCGGGGATCATAAAAATGGGGTCACTCTCCTGAAGGCCGATATTGACGTCAATACGCGTGCCATCTTTTTTGTCCACCCGGCCAACGATCGCCAATGGGATGTTGGTCCATTGGTAGGTTTTAATGCCCCCATGATAATTGGTTTGAAACAGAGCAAAGCCAGACTTTCCGTAAAGTGGACGCCCTTTTAATTCTAGGCGCGGACTGTCTATGTGGCTGGCCACGATGCGGACACCTGTTTTAATTGGGGCTTTTCCCCCGATGATCAGTGTCAGGGCCCGTCCCCGGTTGCTGCGGTAATAACGGTCCCCTGCACGCACGCGTGTGCCGGGGGTCCAAGGCTTGAAACCAGCGGCTTTGGCGTCGCGGATCATCGCGGTAACGGTTAGAAGTTCAGTCCGCGCTTCATGAAGGAAAGTCTTATAGCTCTCCCCCAGTTTTGCGGCATTTGCCTTTTCTGCTGTATTTGCCGCGACCCAGTGGCTGGTGCAGGTGCCTTGGTTACAGGTATTATCTTGGGCAGAAAGAACGCTGTTGGTTACAGTTGCTGCCAAGGCACTGGCAATTAGAGCTGTTAGTATAAAGGGTCGGCGCATGTTGGATTCCTCCAGAATGGTCAAATTATTGTATTGGCAGAATGGTCAAATTATTGTTTTGGTTCCGGGGATTACCCCGTTTGTTTGCATCATACCTAGAAGCTCTGCCAAGGCATTGCAAATTTTGGTGATTGTGCCCATATGAATTTAATCCATAATATCCTGTAATCAGTAAAAACAAAAAACGGCCAAATAACCAACTATATGCGAGGGTATGAAAATGACAGGCACTACAATGGCGGTCTTGATCGTAGGGATCGTAATGTGTACCGCAGCGTTTAAGGAATGGACCAAAACACGCAGAAAAGAAGCCGAAGTGCACGGGGCAGGCCTTGGCGAAGAAGCCGCAGCCAAATTGAAGGCGCTTGAAGACCGCGTGCGCGTGCTAGAGCGTATCGCCACCGACAAAGGCGCGCGCTTGAAGGAAGAAATCGACGCGCTTTAGGGTTTCTTGATCTGGTTGAAACTTGATAAAATCATATATTGCAGTGGGTAGAGATATTTTTTATCGTCGCACACGCATTTTTCACTATCCAAGCAAATCTAGCTTTGCTAGGTAAGCCCGCGTGGTAAGGGCCTGTAGCTCAGTTGGTTAGAGCAGACCGCTCATAACGGTCTGGCCGGGGGTTCGAGTCCCTCCGGGCCCACCACGCCGCGTCTTACTTGAAGTATTTTCCAGCTTTATTTTTTATGTGCCGTGGTCCAACCGGATGCTTTTGGCAGGTAGGGCGAGGGGGCTGGGGTGCTCCAGCGGTAGGGCAGGGCGCTTTTTTTGCGCGTTATCTTTTCCGGTGTGATTTTCACATACCGTCGCGCCCCTTCGTAGCTATAGGGTGCATGATCAGGCCAGATAATTTCTGCGCTGCCTGCTAGTTGCACCGTATCGCCTGTAGCGAAATCAAGAAACAGCAACCCAGCCACCGGGTTGGTGTGGATGTTCCCAAGGGTATTATAA
>WFTS01000120.1 GCA_015485385.1 Kordiimonadales bacterium
AGGCAATCAACCCAAAATCACTGGCCGCAATAATCACAGGGACAATCGCAAGCCCATCAAGCCCGTCCGTGAGGTTCACAGCATTACCAGCCCAAACCATTACCAACGCGATGAATGGCACATAGAAAATACCCAGATTAATCAGAAAATTTTTGGCAAACGGCAAGCCAAGCTCGGTTCCGTCTATATCTGCCAAATACCAAGACACCCCACCCGCGATGGCAAATTCCAGCAGCAAGCGCGTCTTACCCGACAGTCCGCCACTGGCCCGACGGGTGACTTTTTGGTAATCATCAACAAAACCAATAGTGCCAAAACCCAGCGTTACAACAAGCACGGCCCATACATAATGATTGCCCAGATCAGCCCATAAAAGAGTAGAAACACCAAGCCCGAGCAATATCATAAAACCACCCATTGTCGGCGTCCCAGCCTTGGCAATGATATGACTTTGCGGGCCATCCTCACGGATCGGTTGGCCTTCTTTTTGTTTGGATTTCAACCAACGAATGATAACCGGGCCAAACACAAAGCAAATGACCATAGCTGTCAATACAGCACCGCCAGTCCTGAATGTCAGGTACCGAAAGAGGTTAAAGATGCCTCCCTGCTCTGCTAGCCAATATAACATGCTTTACTCCTAATTCACCAAGGTCTTCTACTGTGTTCGCCCCACATTTTAATTACTCGTAATTCACTCAATAAGCTACGCGCCGAACGTCAACAGATGGATGCTCGCGCTCACGTTTGCTGATCAAGAGCATCTCCTGCACCAAGGCACCAAGCGCCGCACTATTCGCACCCTTCACCATAATCACATCTTCTGTTTTCAATAGCGCCATTAAAGGCTTTGCAGAGTTCAGCGGGTCTTGCCACTGGACTGTATCAATACCTGCGGCACATCCAAGTGCTGCCATTTCATCCCCAAAAGCAATGATATGGTCAATGTTGAAGCGCCTTAAATCCCGCGCCAAGGACATATGGATTTCTTCACTTTTATCGCCGAGACCCACCATATCAGCAAGCACAGCTATTCTGCGACCACACGCACCAACAGGCACCATAGATAGCCGCCGTAGTGCCGCCTTCAAGCTAAGCGGATTGGCTGTGTAACTATCATCCAAAAGTGTCGCACTGCCGTAACTGAGATCAAGCTGATGCCTGCGTCCATGTCCAGGTTCTGCTTCTAGGGACGCTAGTGCCAGCGCAGCTTGGCCTAAGTCGCCGCCAACCGCTTTCACTGCGGCAAGCACCAGAAGGCTGTTCAAGACCCACTCACGCCCCGGCTGGTTGATCTTGTATGTAACAGGCGTGCCGTAAATATCGGCTGTTAAACACGTGCAATTATGATGCTCTGTCATGCGCAGAGGGCGCACATCAGCATGTTCTAACACGGAAACGGTGATCGCTTTCACGCCCACCGTCTTAGCGTGCTCTGTAAGATGCGGTGCATGTGCATGGTCAAGCCCAATGATGGCGATGCCGCTCTTGGGCAGAGCACTGATAAGGCTGGTCTTTTCTTCAGCAATCTGAGCTTCGTCCTCAAAGTTGGCAGACCGGGCAGACCCAACGGTTGTTACCAGTGCAATATCAGGCCGTACCACCGCAGCAGCACGTTCGGTTTCGCCTCGTTTAGAGGCGCCAATTTCAAAAACGCCATAGCGAGTTTCACGCGGCATTCGGGCCAGCGATAATAAAATACTTTGAAACCCATGGCCATTCTTGTCACAGGCATGTGTATTTGCTGAACGCTCAAGCGCCTGACGAAGCGCCTGTACAACGCTGGTTTTGCCCGTACTACCCGCAACAGCAATCCGTTTCGCGGGCGCACGGTTACGCGCATGCTCCGCCATCAATTCCAAAGTTTGTACAGTGTCTATCACATGGACCAACCGATCATCTGATTTATCAACACCTTCGGTTTTGCCTGAGACAACAGCGGCTACCGCACCACGCTCAAAAGCATCAGCGACAAATTCATGACCGCCAGCAGCCTCACCTTCAAGAGCGATGAAAAGGTCGCCCGGCAAAACATCTTGGCTATCCACACGCAGACCATCCCCGTACCATGGGCGCGCTGTCACAGCGCCGCAGCTTGCTTCGATTTCCACCGATGTCCAGATCGGTTCTTCAACTGTCATGTCAGCCCCCACAAGCCACTATTGTTTTCACTGTTTCAATATCTGAGAAGGGTAATATCTTGTCCCCAACAAGCTGCCCTTCTTCATGGCCCTTGCCTGCAACTACAAGCATATCTCCAGCCTTGAGCCCCGATATAGCCGCTTCAATCGCCGCAGCGCGGTCCCCGATTTCTTTGATCTGAACACCGTCCATGTCACTGGTTGCAGCTAAAATTTCGCGCCGAATTGTAGCAGCATTTTCACTGCGTGGATTATCATCTGTAACAATCACATGGTCTGCCAAATCGCTAGCAACCGCACCCATTTCGGGGCGCTTTCCTTTGTCCCGATCACCGCCACAGCCAAAAACCACATGCAAAGCCTTTGGCTTATGCGCACGCGCCGCCTTCAATACCGTTGATAATCCGTCAGGTGTATGGGCATAATCCACGAACACGGAACCGCCTGTCTTGCTAACACCAACCAATTCCATACGTCCGGGCACACCCTTCAGGCTTTCTAAACTTGCAAATACATCTGCGGGCTTCCCGCCGGTTGCTATCACCAAACCAGCCGCCAAAAGGACGTTTTCGGCCTGAAAAGCCCCCACTAAGGGCAGAAAATATTCATAATGTGCGCCTTCAAAACTGAAGGAAATCCGCTGTCCGCTAGCATCCACCTGCTGATCTAATATCCGCAGCGCTGCTTTTTTATGCGCGCCAAGCGAAAGACGCTCTAGGCCACGCGCCCACGCGATATCATCCAGCACACGACCCCAATGGCTATCCACATTAATAACGGCACCGTCCCCTGGACTCACAAGCTCGCCAAACAGGCGTGCTTTGGCATAAAAATAGCCTTGCTCAGTGCGGTGATAATCAAGGTGATCACGGGTTAGGTTGGTAAATGCGGCCGCTTTAAAGCGCACTCCGTCCAACCGATATTGGTCTAGACCGTGACTAGAGGCTTCAAGTGCGGCATGGCCAACGCCTGCGTCTGCCAAGGATTTCAAAACCTCATGCAGGGCCATCGGATCCGGAGTTGTCAAACCGCCGGGGCGTTGAACAGGCTTTGAACACACACCCAAAGTGCCAACACTTGCAGCCTCAAGCCCGATAGCAGTCCAAATTTGGCGCGTAAAGTCTGCAACCGAGGTTTTCCCATTTGTGCCTGTGACCGCAACTTGTGTTGCAGGCTGCGCCCCATAAAAGCGGGCAGAAAGATCAGCATAGCGGCGACGTGGGTTATGGTCTTCAACAACAGGCGTGCCGCTTGAAACCTCCGCATCCGGTGTTGTTAGGACAGCTGCTGCCCCTGCTTTAACAGCGTCAGCTATAAAGTGCCGCCCATCAAGCTTGTTACCGGGTAAAGCTACAAACATATCGCCTTGGCGCACGGCGCGGCTATCAACGGTCAGGCCAGCAATTTTTACTGATCCATCCGCCCTCTTGCCGCCCATCAAATGTGCAAGCGTTACCGCCATAACTTTACTCTTCAATCCTAAGGGCTACATTCTTATAGAGCCCTTCATCTTCGGTTTTCGGCGCCACACCCAACAGGGGGGCCGTGCGTAAAATCACATTCTTAACCACAGGAGCTGCAACCCAGCCGCCTGAGGAAAAGCCATACGTTGCCTTTGTGCCTTTTGGCTCATCCAGAAGGGCAAAAACGACATACTGCGGATCATCCATCGGATAGACCCCCACAAACGAGCTAATCAGCGCTTTGCGGTCATAACCACCGTTCGAAGCCTTTTCCGCCGTGCCTGTTTTGCCGCCAACCCGGTAACCCACAGCATCCGCACGGCCCCCAGTGCCTTTGGTCACAACCATTCGCATTAACTGGCGAATTTTACGGCTGGTATCTGGCGCGATCACACGCTTGCCCTGACGCCAGCCTTCAGAATTACGGATCAGTGTGGCAGGAAGAAGACGCCCGCCATTCACCATTGAGGCAATTCCGGTAACAAGCGCGAGCGGGCTAACTGATATGCCGTGACCGTATGAAATTGTCACAGTTGACGTTTTGCGCCAACGCGCCGGGAACAAAGGGGCTCCCACTTCAACCAATTCGATATCCGGTGCGCGCAATAAGCCAAAGTCGCTCAAGTATCTTTGCTGCTGCTCGGTCCCAAGGTCTAACGCCATACGCGCCGTTCCAATATTAGAGGAATAAGCATAAATTTCGGGGACCGTCAGATACCGCCCTTTTGGGTGATCATCTCTTATTGTGTATCCACCAACTTTCATTGGCAGAGAAGCATCATACCCATCAGAGAAATCCACGACCCCGTCATCAAGCGCCGCAGCCAAAGTAAATGTTTTAAAGACCGAGCCAAGTTCGTACACACCTTGCGTCACACGGTTAAAACGCTGATTTCCACTGACACCGCGCGTAGTGTTGGGGTCAAAATCCGGAAGCGAGACCATCGCGATAACTTCGCCAGTATTGACATCCATCACCACTCCAGCCGCCCCAATAGCCTGGAAAACCCGCATGGCTGATTCTAGCTCATCCGCCAAGGCATATTGCACACGGCTGTCAATCGACAACCGAAGCGCTTGATTTGTAGAGGCTGCATCGCTCAAGCGCCTTTCGAAATATCTCTCTGCCCCTGAAATGCCCTCATTTTTGTAATTTACGGCCCCCAGAGCATGCACCGCCAAGCGTCCATGGGGATAAATCCTTTCTTCGTCAGGCGCGAACTCGAAGGCTGGGATGCCAAGGGCATTGACGGCCCACTTTTGGCGCGGTGACAGCCTTTGCTGCAAGCGGATATAGCCTTTGCTTGCAGAAAGCTTTTGTATCAAATGGCCTTCCGACAAATTTGGCAGAACCGACACAAGCTTGCGCGCTGCCTCTTCAGGGTCTCTTATCCTTGCTGGATATGCATACAAAGAAGATGTGCCAAGGTTTGTTGCCAACACTTCTCCGTTGCGGTCGAGAATATCGGCACGCGTAAATTGAACCGGCGGCACGGTCACATGCTGTTTTGTTACCTGCATAGGTTCAGCTTTTTTCAGGCTCAGCTCAACGGTGCGCGCAGCCATAACAAAAAAGGCGGCACAAAATAAAATAACAACAAAGACCAACCGGCTGCGCGCGATCCCCATACCCCTTTGCTGCGGTTCTGAGCCGACCAGAGACGGTATATTAGGTCCTGTACTTACCGGGCCACGGCGCGACATAGCAGGAGGGCCAACGGTCGTTGATAAGGCGTTCACAGCGCAGTTCCTTTGCGCTGATTTTTCTTTACTTTTCTTGGTTTATCCGCGGAGGACAACACAACACTACTGGCCCCTTTTGTATCAACATCCTGACCACGCGGCCTAAGGGGGATTGTCGCTGGTGTATTGACAATCTGCTTGGCCCGAAGCGGCATCAGCGCAAGAAACTGCCCGGACCGGTCTTCCAACGTGCGCGGTGTCGTTAGATAATTCCATTCAGCCGACAAAATACGAATGGCTTCACGGTCATCATGAATTTGTTTGGCAAGGGTGCGGTTGAGGCTGGCTTGTTCTTGTACAGCTATGTTCAACAGCAGCACCATAACGCCAGACATAATAGCGGCGATGGCGGCACTGATTGTGACAATCTTACGCATCATATGCTCCCCATGCTTTAGCTTCTGTTCTGTTAGCCGCGCGAAGCCGGGCAGAGCGCGCACGAACATTTGTCGCTAATTCGCCCTCACCCGGCTTCACTGCTCCCTTAACTTTCAACTGAAAAGAAGGCAGCGGCCCCGTATCAACTGGCCCCGGCAAATGCCGAGACCCAGCAGATACGCGGCCACCACGTTCAGCCATAAATTTCTTAACAATGCGGTCTTCCAGCGAATGAAAGGCCACAACAACCAACCGGCCACCAGCGCGCAATAAAGTTTCTGCGCCTGCCAAACCCCGGCGCAATTCGCCCAGTTCGTCGTTCACATAAATGCGCAATGCTTGAAATGTCCGTGTCGCCGGATGGACTTGTTTTTTACCTTTTTTGCGCGGAGCGCGGCCCAAAACGCCTTCAACCAAATCCGCAAGCTGTTTGGTGGTTTTAAACGGGGCGTCAGCACGCGCGCGCACAATCGCCGCTGCAATCCGGCGCGATTTACGCTCCTCACCGAACTGGTAGATAATATTTGCTATATCTTCCTCGCTGTATGTGTTGACCACATCAGCGGCGCTTTCCCCCGACTGCGCCATACGCATGTCTAGGGGCCCCTCTTCGCGGAAGGAAAATCCGCGCTCGGCCTCATCAACTTGGAAAGAGGAAACACCGATATCAAGCATAACGCCGTCTAGCGACGTAATGCCTGCCGTAGTCAGCAGATCAGCCATATCGCCAAAGCAGCCCTCAAGAATTTGAAACCGCCCCGGGAACTCTGCCGCGAATTTTTCTGCGCGCTTGATCGCATCCGGATCCCGGTCAATGCCGATGACCGTGCAATCTGCAGCCTCAAGAACAGCGCGTGCATAACCGCCAGCACCAAAGGTGCCGTCCAAATATGTTTCGCCGTCTTTAGGGTCAAGTGCTGTGATAATTTCAGTTAAAAGCACAGGGATGTGCTGACCGGCAGACGCTTGGGCATCACGCTGCTGGCTCATGACTGACCGTCCCCGCCAAAGGGTGGCAACCCGGGCGCGGTTACTTCGGCCACCGCCATTTGCTTGGCATGGTGTATTTTATAGGCCTCGCTGTCCCATATTTGAAACTTGCGGCCAATCCCCACGAAAGTGGCTGAGGTTTCGATGTTTGCAACTTCACGCATATCTGCTGGCAGCATCACCCGCCCTTCAGGATCAAATGAAAGCTGCGATGCCCCCGCCAAAATAGCCGTGGCAACAGCCATTTGCTTGGCATCAAAGGGGCCAAAATCACCGTAAAGCCGATCGGAAAGCTGTTCGAGAAACGCAATATCTGCGCCCTCAATGCAAGGCAAATTTAGGGGGCGGTACAGGACAATTCCGGGGAAATGGCTACTGGAAACAGTGGCACGAAACGGCGCAGGAACGGACACACGCCCCTTCTTGTCAACCTTGTTCGTAAATGTGGACAGAAAAAATGCCACTTGCCCTGATCCTTGCCTAGTCCCCACCGAATTCCCCCTTGCGATCCGCAACCAACGGTAAGCAAGCATTCAAGCCGTCGCCTGAACCTATTTGGGATAACATGGTATTTGATGGTGGGTCAATGGGAAAACATGGGAAAATCTGCTTGTTTCTAACAAAAATTAGCGTCGAAATACTTCGCTATATGCGATTAAAATCAATGAGTTAGACACATTTGTTCATTTTATGTTCACACTTACGACCATTTTAAAGAAGTTGCACATTTTCAGAGGTGTTTGCTGTGATCTATGCCTGCAAGCTGGCAAATCGCCTGTTAACGCATGGCCAGTCCGGCTCAAAAAAGGTGGGGATTCAGCGAGAAACAGCCTGCCGGAAAAGACAGGAAAAGAGAGGCATAGCCAGACAGCGCAAAGATTATTAAAATGGTTGAGCCAAGATCAGCTAGGATAAGTTCAAAGCATACATCTATTGCCTCAAAGGATGCAAAAATGGTTCGAAAATTATACTATATTATTGCTTTTTTGGGCTTGCCCTTGACGCTTATTCTAGGGTTTCAGTGGCCGCCTGCCTTTTGGCTGCTTGTCTTGATTATCCCATATTGCCTTGTGGGCTGGCATGATCTTGCTACGAAAAAACATAATGTGCTCAATAACTATCCTGTTTTAGGGCATTTTCGGTATTTGTTCGAGTTTATCAGCCCTGAAATTCGGCAATATTTTGTGGAAACAAATGAAAGTGGGCGGCCCTTTAACAGGATCACGCGGGCTTTGGTCTATTCCCGCGCGAAGGGGGCGCAAGATACCCTGCCCTTCGGCACACAGTTTGATCTGATGAAGGTTGGGTATCACCGAGTAAACCATTCGTTAGCCCCCAAAGCCGTTGAGGCTTGCGAAGGGCGTGTAACCCTTGGCGGGCCACAGTGCGATAAACCCTATAACGCGTCCCGTTTGAATGTTTCCGCCATGAGTTTTGGCGCCCTAAGTTCAAACGCCATCCGCGCGCTGAACGGCGGCGCCGTAGACGGTAATTTCGCCCATAACACAGGAGAGGGCGGCTTAAGCCCCCACCACCTGGCCGAAGGCGGAGATATCATATGGCAAATTGGCACTGGATATTTTGGCTGCCGCACACAGGACGGACATTTCGACAAAGACACATTCTCCAAAAATGCCCAAAAGGATGCTGTTAAGGCCATTGAAATCAAATTATCACAAGGGGCAAAACCGTCTCATGGCGGCGTATTACCCGCGGCCAAAGTTGATGAAGAAATCGCTCAGATCAGAGGGGTTGAACCCCATAAGGACGTCATATCTCCCCCGGCCCATTCGGCTTTTAACTCTCCTACGGCCTTAATGTCATTTGTTGGTCAATTGCGCGAACTATCTGGCGGAAAGCCCGTAGGTTTCAAGCTCTGTATTGGCAACCATCAGGAATTTATGGCGATATGCAAGGCAATGCTAACAACCGGAATTTTGCCCGATTTTATAACTGTTGATGGGGCTGAAGGCGGAACGGGCGCTGCTCCGGTGGAATATTCAAACCGTTTGGGCACCCCGCTTAATGAGGCGCTGGTCTTTGTGGATAACTGTCTGCGCGGGATCGGCGTGCGCGGTAAAATACGGATCATATGTTCCGGAAAAGTCGCCACCGGCTATGACATGATTGAAAAAATAGCCTTGGGGGCAGATATATGTAACTCAGCGCGGGCCATGCTGTTTGCTGTGGGCTGTATTCAATCCTTGCAGTGTAATACCAACCATTGTCCAACCGGCATCGCCACGCAGGACAGCGTGCGCGCACGAGCTGTCAATATCCCTGAAAAAAGGGTGCGGGTGCACCGGTATCATGATGCAACAATCAAAAGCTTTCTCGATATTCTTGGGGCTATGGGACACGAGCATGTTGATGATTTACAACGAAAGCATATCCGCCGCCGAATGGCTGATGAATATGAAACATCTTATGAAGATTTGTTCCCAACGCTGGCTGATAATGCGCTTTTGGGCCCCGACATGCCGCCTAATTTAGCACCAGACTTTATAGCAGACTGGACGCAAGCTTCACCGGATCATTTTTAGCAGCTGCGAACCCTGACACTTGATAATGGCACCGAGTTCGCAGACTTTTCCGCTGAGGCAAGGAAATACAGTAGGCTCCGGCACCGTTCCCAAGGCGTTTCCGGCAACCATAAAAGTGGGGCCAAAAAGCACAGATTTATCCATAAAAGACGAATTCACTTAGACAACAGTATACAAATAAATCGTTTTATCTGTTTCTTAGCTTGGCCAAATCTACTGATAGGCACACTAGAACAAACTTTTGATAAACAAGATTCCAGTTATATTCCTAATTCTTGCTTAAACCGTTCTAACTCGTAGACCTCGACCTTATTTAATCCTTCTTCCTTGGTTCCTTCATGCGCCCATTTGTTTCTATATTGGTTCAACACCGAAATCCATTTCATCTTTTCTTTTTTAGACTTATTTCCATAGCCAACATCTAAAGCGAAATGCTCTTCAAAAGTCCTAAAGCCCGCCACCTCTTCTTCCGGGCGCCGCCCCCAGTAATCTTCAATGATTTTTTTGTAATCCATGATGAAGAACTGATCAGTCCAAGGAATTTGCCTCTTTTTCAATCCGTCCTTATATTCTTTTTCCATTTGCTCTTTGGCGCGCGCCTCACATTTTCTCTGAATTGCACCAATCTCAAGCTCCCAGTTATCCCGAAACAACAATTTCAAATTTGAAACAATGGCACTCTTCATAAATTTTTCTATTTCGGTACCAATAAGTCGGCCACGCTCCTGCAG
>WFTS01000121.1 GCA_015485385.1 Kordiimonadales bacterium
CACATAAAGCTCCGCCGAGTAAATCGGCTTGCCTTGCGCATTTTTTGCGATTCCTTTGGCTGTAGCCATATAGTTGATGGTTTCGCGGCCTAGCACGCTGTTCAGTTCTGACTTGGAGCCGCTCCGCGTGATAATGGCGGTTCTGTCCGATCCGGCCCCTTCGAGGGTTTTCTTAAAGCCGTTGGACATGGCAAGAAATGACAATAAAACCGCTACCACTACCGATATCGCAAGGATGGCCGCAAAAGACATCCAGCGGCGTTGTGGCAGGCTTCTGATATTCATCATAATCACCGCACTGATCTGAGATAAGATGCTATTCACAAGGATATCCTTTAGCGTTTGCTGAGTGCAGTGATAATATTAAGCCGCAGTGCGTTCACCGCAGGCACGATGCCAGTGACCAGCCCCAACAATGCCATTAGGCCGAGGGCATTAAAAATGATCGACCATTTGAGGATGATATCAGGCACAGGAAATTGCGGTGCTTGGGCAAGGAAGTCGGCAATGACATTGGCCACAAGAAGCCCCAAAATGCCGCCTAAAAATGCCAAAAGCATAGATTCGCCCAGCACCATTTTGAAAATCCGCAGGGACTGAAACCCAAGGGTTTTCATAACGCCAATTTCATTCGTACGCTCTTGGATTGCAAGCGCCATAGAAAATCCGACAATCACCAAAATGATAAAAAAGGCGGCGGACACCACCGAATTTATCATCAAACTGATATTGCCTAACTGTTCAAGAAACCCCTTGATGAAAACCTTTTCCGGCATTGTTTCTGTCTCCCACGGTGAATTAACGAACATATCGTCAATGGCCTTGATAATACGTTCATTTAGCGCGGGATCTTCGGTTCTAATGCCCATCCAGCCGATATAATCACCGCCGAATGATTTGGTTTTATTGAAATAGTCATAGTGAAAATAGACACCGTTTGTATCTATTTGCGGCGAGGATCCGGTGTAGATGCCTTCAATATCAAATTCCCATGCGGTACTGCCGTTTTTCTGGGTGAAAATATTAGAATTTAAAGGGATTCGGTCGCCCAATTTCCAGCCATTTTTTTTGGCGATTGCGCGCCCCACAATTAGGCCTTGCCTGTTTTTCAGCCATGCCTGAAACTGGTCGTCGGGCAACAGCATGTCCTCACCATAAACATCAAATAATTTGGTTTGGTCTACTGCAAAAGTTTGCACCTGATTGCTGGGGTCTTGGTAATAGCCACCAAACCAGTTCATATGAACAACAGCCTTGATGCCCTTGATGCCTTCAACTTTGCGCACATATGATATGGGCAGGGGCTGTGTGAAATTGATTTTATTGAGTGTCATCAAACGGTCGTCGGCGGAAAGCTCGACGCTGGAATTCCGAGCTGTTTCAAAGGCCGTTAGCGTGCCGTAAATCATAAAAGCGATGAATATGGAAAACAGCGTTAGGAAGAACCTAAGGGGTTTCCGTGTTAGGTTTTTATAAACCAGATAAAGATCATTCATGCTACCAATTCCCGTTCAACAAATTCACCCTTATCCAAATGCAGGGTGCGCTTGGCGTATTTGGCAGCTTCTGGGTCATGGGTGACCATAATGATGGTTTTACCAAATTCGCGGTTGAGAAGCTGAAGCATTTCCAAGATTTCGTCAGCGGTTTGGCGGTCTAAATCCCCTGTGGGCTCATCGCATAAAAGAAGTTTCGGATCAGAAACAATTGCACGGGCAATTGCCACGCGCTGCTGTTGGCCACCTGACATTTCAGATGGCATATGCTTCGCTCGGTCTGAAAGCCCTACTAATTCTAAAGCGGTTTCAATGCTTTTTTTGCGCTGCTTTTTACTGAGATGTGTCAGCAGAAGTGGTAATTCTACATTGCGTGCGGCATTTAGCATGGGCATCAGGTTATAAAATTGAAAAATAAAGCCGACATTATTGGCCCGCCAGCGTGCAAGCTGGCTTTCGGAAAGAGTATCTACACGCGCGCCGTCGAACCATACTTCGCCGCCACTTGGCTGGTCTACCCCGCCTAGCATATTAAGGAGTGTGGTTTTCCCTGATCCTGAGGGCCCCATAATGGCTAGGAAATCTCCACGTTTGATAGACATGTTAAGGCCATCAAATACACGGATGTGTTCTTTGCCTTTGACAAAGCTTTTAGAAACGTTTTTTAGGTCGTAAAGGCTATCATCGGTCATGTTGTATCCCCTTATGTCGCTATTTCTGGCCCATCTTAATTTTGTCTATTTCAACGGGTTATGTTTTTAAAAAGGCTACTTTGACACCCATGTCGGGCAAGATACGGCTGTCGCTATCCAGAATGCGGATACGCACACGCACGGTGGCTTTGGCGCGGTCTGCTGTTGGAATGATGGCAATCACAGCAGCTTTAATGTTCCAATTTGGATAGGCGTCTAGGTTTGCTTCAACCTTTTGGCCTGAAAAAACGCGCCCGATGAAGGCCTCGTTCACATCTACTTCGATCTCTAAAGAGGCCATGTCAACGATGGTGCAAATACCTGTGCGCGTAAAACCGCCGCCCGCAGAACTTGGTGATACAATTTCTCCGGGCTGTGCGTTTTTCACTGTTACAATGCCACTAAAGGGCGCTGTGATCGTAAAATATTCCAATCGTTCGCGCTGCCGTTTCACCTCTAGTTTGCTCACGGAAATATCGGCTTCGGCGCTTGCAAGGTTGGCCTTTAAGCTTTCCACATTTGCCCGTGCGCGCGTGACAGAGGCTTCGCTGGAGAAATCATCAGTTCTAAGTGTAATAGCCCGTGCTAAAACGCGTTCACCTTCGGCCAAATTGGCTTTAATGCTGCCGATTCGGGTTTTGGTGGCTTTTAATTGAGCCTCGGCGAATTTCAGGTTTACGGCAGCAATAGAATCGTCAAGCTTAGCCAGAATTTGGCCCTTTTCTACCCGCATGCCTTCTTCAACGCGAACTTCTGTGATCAGGCCTAATATTTGGGATGAAACTGTCGCGGTGCGGCGGGCGGTAATATAGCCCGAGGCGTTAAGAATTTTCTCGCTTGTTTTAGGGGCGAGGTCTTTTGCTGTTTCAATGGTCGGGGTTTGAGCCAGTTTTTGGTCTATGCTGGCTTCCGCTTTGCCTTGGATTGAGTTTTGCTGTGGGTTTTGTGTGTTCGCAACAGGACTGTCCTCTTGAAACAGCGACATCCCTAAAGCACCAAGGCCAAGGGAAACAAGGCTTACAAAGAGCGTTACACCATAGGATGCGCGCGGAGCAGGCGGGGCATCTCTGTCGATTTTTAATTGGTTTAGCAGCTCGCTTTTGTCGCTCATTGTCGCCTCCCTAGCCGTTCAATTAGCCTAAGGAGCCAATTGCAGCGCTTTTTATTGATTTAGGGGGCTTTGTTTGAGTGATTGCCGCAGACGCTTATTATTACCCCACTTAATTTTACAATATTAAGTAAGTTTTTGGTTGAAATATACAAGCGTTTTTTCATTCTGTTTTGTAAGGCCAGAATGATAGCGGGCTGGGCCGTTTGGTTTCGCTGCTATAAGCTTAAAGGGCATGTGGGCCGCTTTTGGCTTTAGGTCTTAGAGACTTTATGTGTGCCTTTTGCAACTGTCAGGCTGTTGCCCTCTAGCATGTTATAGGTGGGTGTGATCACGGACGAAACAAAATGCCACTGGGCGGAAACTTTATCTGCGGAGATGGTTAAGGTCATCCAGCCTCTGTTTTTTGTGTTGGCATATTTCAGTTCCGGACTGCTTTTCATCAGGGCGTCGCGCACCACATCCGGGGCTGCTGGGATATAGCTTTCCAAGCCGGGTGAGCTGATACCGGGTGTCGCTAGTTCAACTGCTACAGGGTTTCCGTCGTGGTCAGTTAGGTCAAATGCCCAAGCATTATGAGTGTCTCCCGCAAGGAAAACCGCATTGTTCGCATGGTGTTTAACAGAGCCGAAAATCCGCTCACGGCACGCGGCATAGCCATCCCAAGCGTCTAGGTTAAAGGGCAGGCCCATGGTGCCAAGCATACGGAAAAAGGCCATTTGAGGCTGTGTGAAAATGGGGGAATGGTCATAGTCAATTGCTGTGTCAGGGATTTGGGGAATGCCCACTTTGCCGGTCAGCAGTTGTTGGCCAATGATTTGCCACGGCTTGCCGTTTGCTTTTGACTGAGCCAGTTTTTGTGCGAACCATTCTTCTTGCTCTGCCCCCATGATTGTTCGGGTTTTGTTGGCTAAATTGTCGGTTTTGAAACGCTCAGCATCAGGGAGGTAGCTATAGCCTTTTGGCGGGTTTTTGGGGTCGAGTTTTTTGATCTCCTCCCAATTTGTCATTGGCTCAGCGTCTTTTTCTGACAGACGAAACGGCACGATAATGTCTTTGATCATATGCGGGTCAGCGGCGCTGTGATCAGCCTTGGTCAATAAGGCTTTAGGGTTTTCTTTGTCGGTGAAATCAAATGGGACTGAGCGCATCGGCATGTCAGACCGGTAAGAAAAGGGTTTGTCACGGCCAATATGGCGCGTATCAAGCATGATCAGGCTGGCGTGGTCCCCAAGTTCAAAGGTGCGGTATATTTTACCCTGTGCCGTTGCGGCATTTTCGCGGATGGGCAACCATTCATAATAGGCGCGCATGGCGGCTTTTTGCCGGATATGGAAATCGCCTTCGCCTTCATTGTGGTTTTCCGCGCCGTCTTTATAGGTGTCGTTTGCTACTTCATGGTCGTCCCAAATGCAAATGAAGGGGTGTGCGGCATGTGCGGCTTGCAGGTTTTCATCCGTTCGGTAGGTCGCATAGCGCAGACGGTAATCGTCTAGCGAGATTGCTTCTGTAAGCGGCTTGCTTCGGCGGCCTTGCGCCAAAACGTCGGCATTGTCATATTTGCCCTCGGCATATTCATAAATATAATCGCCAAGATGCAAAATCGCCTGATAGTCGCGCGCCGCAATTTCTTTATAAACATGGAAATGGCCGTGGGAATAGTTCGAGCAGCTAACAACCCCGAGATGAACCGGATCACCGCCTTCTGGCAGGGTTTTGGTTCTGCCCACAGGGCTGGTTTTCCCCCCCGTAATGAAGCGGTAAAAATAGGTCGTGCCGGGCCTGAGGTCACCGGCGTCCACTTTTACAGTGAAATCCCGTTTTGGTCCGGTTTTAAAGCGGCCTTGGCCAACCAAATCCGTGAAATCTGAAGTGGTGGCTAATTGCCATGTGCCTTCAATATTTTTGGCTGTGTCAGATAGGTCAATTGCCCTAGTCCACAAAATGACAGCATTTTGGGTGGGGTCTCCACTGGCGATACCGTGACTGAAGTGAACCCCTTTCTGAGCAGCGGATGCCGTGGCACGAAGCCCTGCAATACCGGCCCCCATACCTATAGCCCCAAGCACTGTGCGCCGTGTTGCTTTTGCTTTGATATCCCCAATCATCAGGAGCCCCTTTTATATTGCTGTATACTATAGAGGTAGTGGGGGGATCGTATTTGGCAAGCTCTTTGGTCAAATAGCGGATGAAGCTTGTGAAATTAAATTTCGACACCAAGATTTTTTGGGGTAAGCTGGTTGTAATATATATATCATCGGCTTGAAATTTACTATTTGATAACGATACTTATGCCAAAACATAGATAGGGCTAACACAAGGGCCGTACAATTTAGGTTGGGTTGAATGAGCAAAATTCCAGGTAGGTTTTTAGGGTATGCCTTTTGCGTAGGTGACTTGCTTCTAGAGCTTGATCTGGACTTTAATGTACTACATGCCGACGGCGCCGTTAAGCAG
Organism: Kordiimonadales bacterium; assembly: GCA_015485385.1. Classification (GTDB taxonomy): domain Bacteria; phylum Pseudomonadota; class Alphaproteobacteria; order Sphingomonadales; family Kordiimonadaceae; genus Kordiimonas. The sequence continues at coordinate 5,754 of WFTS01000121.1, forward strand.
ATGCTGGCAGGCAGTGGCCAAGGCGATCAGTTTAATTTTCTGGATTTATTGACCGAGCGCTCGAAGGGCGTGATTAAGGCTTCGGTCAAAACCTTAACAGGTGCAAACCGGCTGGGCCCATTTGATATTTCTGTTGGGCAAAAAGGTGGGGCTAAAGAACAGTATGTTGTGTTCATGTCCAAATTGCCGCATGCCCCCGACCGGCTGTATTTTGTGCTGTCTAAACCCTACCGGGTAGGCAAAGACGGGACAAAATCGACAAATGGAGGGTCTGCCGCCAAAATTGACACGAAAAAGCAGAATTTCTTTAATCGGCTGGAGGGTCTGTTTGAAGATAATCCTGAAGCTGAAAAAAATATGCAGGTCACCGTTGTTGATGCCGCAAGCGACGAGGGTGAACTGGATGATCAAAAACAGCAAGAAATTGAAGAATATTTAAAAAGCTTCTCGGTTGGCGGAAGCCACGCTTCGATGCTGGGCGGGGAAAAATTCGCGTTTGTTCATGAAAAGTCAGCGCCCGGCGCCAAGAAAATCGATTATGCCAGCGAAATAGAGCGTGCCACTGGCGTTGCGATCGCTGCGGCAACCATTGACGCGGCAGAGGCCCACCTAAGCCAAGCCGACAGCATGAAAGCCATGGTTTTTAGCTTGCAGCAATTTGCCAACCAAAGCGAAGGCTTTGATGTGGCGCAAATTGAGAAAAATTGTAGCACGCTGATTGGGGAAACCACCGAGCGTGTGGCGGCCTTTAGAAATGTGCTGGAAGAAGGGGCTTTTACACTTGTTTATCAGCCGATTGTACATTTGAAAAAAGGGACAACCCACCATTTTGAAGCGCTCACCCGCTTCGATTTGCCGGAAATGATCAAATCCCAATGGGAAATGATCCGCTTTGCCGAAGATGTTGGCTTGATACCTGATTTTGACCGCGCTGTGATTGCGCGCACAATCACCAAGCTTAGGGAATTGCTGAGGGCTGGGCCTTCTCCCGCGATTGCCGTAAATTGCTCGGGGCGATCTATGTCGGACCCCGAATTCATTCTGGATTTGATCAGCACTTTGAAGGGCAATAAAGACCTAAAAAAATATCTGTCGATTGAAATTACAGAATCGTCACAGATTATGGATTTAGACACGCTCGGCGAGGCGTTGACGGAAATCCGGAAAGAGGGTTTCAGGGTCTATCTGGATGATTTCGGTGCAGGCGCAGCGGGCTTTCAGTATCTGAAAAAACTAACGGTTGATGCGCTGAAAATTGATGGCGATTATGTGCGTAATGCGACCACCAGCAAAGAAGACCGCGCCTATCTGCGTGCGATGGTAACTCTGTGTAAAGATCTTGGTATCGTTACAGTGGGGGAATGGGTTGAAACCAAAGAGCACGCCGATTTGCTGTTGAATATTGGTGTGGATTACGGCCAAGGCTATTATTTTGGTAAGCCAAGCCCCGGGCTGAAAACGGCCCATGTTACCGTCGAGGCTGAATAAGCTTTCTCTGGCCTAACAATTTTCCCTTGCTTTGAGCCTAGCACTTTTTCCTTGAATGGGCCTCTTAATGGTCTTCCATTATACAGTCGGTTAGCTGCGTGACAAAAGATGGCCCGAACGCCAGTGATGGTGTTTTAAAACCATGCTCAATGCCGCCGGCCATGATTTTTTGTGCGCACACAACAGCCGACTGTGCTGTTAAGCTATAGCCGTTCGGAGTGGTAAGCTGAGAGATAAAAACCGAGCCATCTTTGTCGGTTACTTCTGCGCGCAATAGCGAGCCTGCTTTGTCGCGTTCCGCCTCGGTTGGCCCGGCTGGCATTTTATCTATTTGCTTAATTAAGAAGTTTTGAACAAACCGTGTGCCCATCAAGGGTCCAAGATATTTGCTAAGTTTGCTCATGGTTTTGATCGGGCCGATGTTGGGGAAATAGACCTCAATATCGCCGATGCGGGTGCTATGGTAGGCAGTTGAAACATCGCCCCAAGAAACAGCGATAAAGCTTTCCAGACCGCCGCCGAAATCAAAATCCTGCACCAATTTTCCCGCAGGTAAATAGGTGATTTTTCCGCCACGTCTAACAGCCGTGCCGCGCGCCAAACCTTCAACGCCGGTTTTGGCGGTGCCGCGTGATGGCCCACCAAGCCCCTTTATTATCAGTTTTAGCGATATTGGATTTTTCGAATGGGCGGCGGTATGGGCGGCTAGGCAGTCACTTGGCACCACATCAAACCCGACGCCGGGTAGCAGAGTAACCCCTGCTTTTTTGGCGGCTTCATCTTTGCTGGCGGCCAGTTCAAATACGTCAATTTCGCCGGTGACATCCAAATAGTGCGTGCCAGTTTTGATGCAGGCATCCATCATCTGATCTGCTGTGGCTGAGAAGGGCCCAGCGACCGACAAAAGCACATTTTTGTCCTTGAGCGCACTATGGACAGCCGCGCTGTCATCAACACTGAAAGCGACCCACGGTAAATCATATTCTTTGGCCAGTGCTTCAACCTTTTGAGCGTTTCGGCCAGCCAGTGTTGGGCGAAGGCCTTGCTTCGCAGCGGCAGCGGTGATCAGGCGTCCGGTATAACCGGTGGCGCCGTATATGATCCAATTGTCTGTACTGGTTTTTGGCATGGTCTTAGAGGCCTTCTTTTGGGTCGATTTCAATTTTTTTCATATCAGCAAAAAACCGGGCGGCTTTCATGTGTATGGAAGCAAAGCTTTCTCTTTCACCCACGCGAGCCATGAAAGCCCGTAAATTAGGCCAGCGGTCTGCTGACGGTGCATAGCCAGTGAAAGCCAAATTGCCGTATTGCACGGCAATAGAAATATCAGCGAGGCCAAAAGCGTCACCAGAAAACCAGGTTTTCCCAGCAATCTGGCCTTCCAGATACTCATGTATCGGCGGCAGTTTTTCACGGATAAAATGCATGGCTTTGTCCATATCTGGAGCGTCGCCCGCAAGTTGCGGAAAAATAATGCTGCGGAACACACCCATGCCGATTTTCGATGCCATTTCACTGTCTGCATATTCTTCAAGCCATAAGGCGCGGCCATAGTCGGCGTTGCTATCAGGCAGCAGAGAGGGCTCTGGGTGTTTGCGTTCGATATAATGGAAAATCGCGCTGCTGTCTGGCAGGATGAAATCATCGCCTTCGTCGCTGTCTTTTAACAAAGGGATGCGGCGCACAGGATTGATCTTGGTGAAACTATCATCAGCCTGAAACGGGCTGAGACTTTCTATTTCATAGGGCACATGCTTTTCATTTAACTGTGTGCAAATTTTGCGCACAAAGGGTGAGCCTAGAAGTCCGCAAACGGTGAGTGTCATCAAGTATCCCCTTAGCATGGCGCAGCGCACGCAACTGTACGCTTTATGCGTTCAATGTTTTGTTTGCGAGCAATGACTTTATCTTAAGTCTTAAATTGGGCAGCGCAGGGAAATTGCAAACAAAAACCTGCGAGGCCCCTTAAAGTGGCTTTAGGCCTTGACGATCGCAAGTGTGGTATTGACAGCAAAATCCATCATTTCCCTAAGCGAGCGTTTTGGCGGTTTTTCGCTCATACACCAGCGTTTCAGCGTTAGGATGGTGATGTCATAGCCGACCGCTTGCCGTAGTTGGCGTTCCTCGTCACTTAGATGTGCAAGCATATCATCATAAAGCGCATAGGCGCGTGCCAAACCGGTGATTTCAAATTCTTTAATGACGGCTCGCAGATCCCAGTTAGGCTGTGTGATAGCCTGCGCTAAAAAGATCAGATAGTTTTTACCAGCGGCATCTTGTTCAACAAGCTCGCACAGAGGCAATACCAGTGCTTCAAGAACTTGGCGCAAGCTTGGGTTATCGCCAAGATCGTCCAGAAGCTCATTACGGCGTTTATCAATTTGGCTGGTGCGTTCATTAATGGTGGCACGGATCAAACCCTCTTTGGAACCAAAATGATACTGTAGAGCTGATTGATTGCGTTGCCCTGCCTCTTGTAGAATTTCGCGTGTGGATACATCAGCAAGCCCCTTTTTGGCGATCAAGCGCTCTGCCGCTTCGATCAAGGATGTGCGCGTAACTTCTGCGCGTTTCACTTTGCCTTTGGGCTCTGCTGTTGTCATAAGGTCTGCCTAATTTTTCGTTCGACTGTGCTTAGGCTAATGAATCTGATTAATTGGTGCAAGCGACTTGTTCTGCCTGCATGGCTGCGGGCCAAAGCTATGGCTTGTATCTTTGCTATAATCCTTTGATTGACAGATTAATGAATATCATTAATGTAGCAAATCAAGCTTGAAATCGGCTGAAGGGGCCTAGGTCATTAAAAGAAATGATCTGGCTTATAATAACGGGCTCATACTAACGGGCTCATACTAACGGGCTCATACTAACGGGCTCATACTAACGGGCTTATAATGACGGGCCCATATTATCGGGCCCATATTAAAGGGTTCGTGTGTGCCTATGAGTGATATCGTCGGCATAGTGATAAAAAGGGGAAGTGCATGTCCATACGGCTTTGGTTTGTAAAACGACAACTTGGGAAATTATTTCGGCCAAAGCGTATGCGCGATGCCACTCCCGCTGAGATTGGCGCGCATTTTGTTAAAGTCCTGACCGACCTTGAAGGCAAAATGCCTAAGCCTCCCAAAGATGCGAAGATTGAAACCGTTGATCAAGACGGTGTTCGCGGCATGTGGATATCAGCTCCAAATGCGCGCCCGGATCGGGTGCTTTATTATATCCATGGCGGCGGGTATGTGTGGGGCAGTCCTAAAACCTATGATGATTTTGGCTATATGTTGTCAAAAGCGTGCCAAGCACGGGTGTTTTTACTTGATTATGGCCTTGCGCCTGATGTTGTGGCCCCGGCTCAATTGAAGCAAAGCTTGGCCGCATATGATTATATTAAAAAAGCGAACCCAACGGCAAGCATCATGATGAGCGGAGACAGTGCAGGTGGCGGCTTGGCACAGTCTAGCCTGATCATGCTTAGGGATTTGGGGCGCGCTATGCCGGACGCTGTTTCCCTTATTGCCCCTTGGGTGGATATCACCGGGTCTGGCGCCAGTATGAAAAGCAATTTTCAGAAAGACATTTTGCTCGACGCACGCGCGATTGATTACGGCGCTGATTTGTTTCGCGGGAAATTGGCGGCGGATGATCCGATATGCTCTGCATTATTTGCAGATCAAAGCGGCTTGCCGCCCATTTTCATTCAAGTGGGTGAAGATGAAATTCTGCTGGATGACAGCGTGCGTCTGGCTGAGAAAATTAAGGCCGCTGGCGGCAAGGTGCGTTTGGATATTTGGCCGAAAGTGTATCATGTATGGCACCGTTCTGCTGCTGTAGTGCCCGAAGCACGCCGCGCGATCAAAGACATAGCCACTTTCTTTGAAGATCACTGGAAAACACCGAAGGAAACATCATGACAGCCACTATAAAATCAGCCTTTATCACGGGTGCAGGATCAGGGATCGGGCGGGCGCTGGCGCACAGATTGGCAGACGCCGGGGCCTCAGTTTTTATCACCGATATTAACGAGGATAATTTGGGCAAGGTAGAAGCCGAACTGAAGCAAAAACAGGTGAATGTGCAGGCTCGGGTTTTGGATGTCGCCGATAAGGAGGCTGTTTTCTCTGCAGCCCAAGAGGCCGATACGCTGTTTGGCGGTGTGGACGCTGTGTTTAATAATGCCGGAGTGTCCCTTTCTGATACCGCTGAACATATGTCATATGAAGATTTCCATTGGCTGATGGATATAAACTTTTGGGGTGTTGTACACGGCACCAAAGCTTTCTTGCCAGCCATGCTGAAACGCGGAAGCGGCCATATCATTAATGTTTCAAGTATTTTTGGCCATATCGGAGTGCCTACGCAGTCTGCCTACTGTGCAGCCAAGCACGCAGTGAAAGGCTTTAATGAAAGCATCTTTTATGAATTGGAAGGCACAGGGGTTGAGATACATTCCGTGCATCCAGGCGGCGTTGATACCGGGATTGTTAGGCACGGCAAGCATATAACCACCATGTCGGGCGACAATGATATTGACGCGATACAGGCTAATTTTCAACAGAATGCCATCACCACCCCAGACGGCGCCGCCGAGATTGTTCTAAATGGGGTCGCAAAGGGAACGTACCGTATTTTGGTGGGCAAAGACGCCCGTATGATTGACCGAATGCAACGTTGGATGCCAACGCGTTGGCTCAAGATGTTCAGTAAGCGGTTGAAAAAAGATTCAGCGCTGACTTAAAATATCATCTATGAAAACGCATATACTGACTTGTTTCAGTGTGAGCCCCGGCCCATATGAACTTAGACATATTTTTGAATGATAAAAGACGTTGCGCCTTATATCCGCTGGGTGCCGTTGGTTATAGGATTGTGAAATGCATCAATTAGACAAACATTATATTGACGGCGCTTTTGTCGCGGCCCCCGGCAATGGGATGCTCGATATTATCAACCCTGCAACGGAGCAGACGTCTGGGGAGATGATCCTCGGGACAGCGGCGGAAGTTGATCTAGCGGTTGCGGCTGCAAGAAAGGCGTTTGAAACCTTTGCTTTTGTCAGTGTGGCGGACCGAATTGAAATTCTGTCGAACTTGATCGCGGAGTATCAAAAGCGTATGGGCGAAATGGCCGCGATTATCACGGAAGAAATGGGTGCCCCCATGAATTTGGCCAATGCGGCGCATGCGCCCTCGGGCATTGGGCATTTGATGACGGCCTTGGAAGTTTTGAAGACATTCCCGTTCCATGAAGACCGTGGCCCAACACGGATTGTCAAGGAACCTATCGGTGTTGTGGGCATGATCACGCCTTGGAATTGGCCGATCAATCAAATAGCCTGCAAAGTGGCACCCGCCATCGCAACCGGCTGTACGATGGTTCTAAAGCCCAGTGAGGTGGCGCCTTATAGCTGTCAATTATTCACAGAAATGGTCCATGCGGCGGGTGTGCCTGCGGGTGTGTATAATGTGGTTTACGGCGAAGGCATGACCGTGGGTGAGGCCATGTCAGGCCATAAGGACATTGATATGATGTCGGTGACAGGCTCTAGCCGTATGGGGGCTGCTGTACAAGCAAACGCCGCGAAAACCATCAAGCGAGTGGCGCAGGAACTGGGCGGGAAATCAGCGAATATACTGTTGGATGATGCTGATTTTGAAACGGCTGTCACGCGTGAAACGCTGGCTGCCATGCGCAATACAGGGCAAACCTGCACGCTGTTATCACGCATGTTGGTGCCCGAAGACCGTATGGATGAAGCCGCAGAAATTGCTGCCCGTGCTGCGGCCACGGTGACAGTGGGTGATCCCAACGGTGCAGATACATTTATGGGGCCGATTGCGCATAAAGCGCAGTTTAGCAAGGTTGGCGTGATGATCCAAAAGGGCATTGACGAAGGGGCGCGATTGGTTGCGGGCGGCACTGGCCGTCCTGAAGGCTTGACCGAAGGCTATTTTGTCAAACCAACTGTGTTTGCGGACGTGACGCCTGATATGACCATCGCTCGGGAAGAAGTGTTTGGCCCAGTGCTGTCAATCATTGGCTATAAAGATGAAGACGAAGCGGTGCGTATCGCCAACGACAGCCCGTACGGCTTATCAGGTGCCGTACAGTCAGCTGATCCAGAACGCGCGCGCAGAGTGGCTTCAAAATTACGCACGGGCATGGTTTATATCAATGGTGCGTCTGGCGACCTGACAGCGCCCTTTGGCGGCTACAAACAATCTGGCAATGGCCGCGAGTGGGGCGACCATGCCTTTCATGATTTCCTAGAGGTCAAATCCGTGCTTGGGTATAATGCTACAGCGTGACAAAGCTTGAGAAGGCCCTAGCGCAGGAGCGCAGCGTAGCGCAGTGTAATACAGCGTAGAACAGCACGGTAAAGACAGTGGTGTCTAAACTCCGCTGGCCTTTAATTTTTCGTTGAAATGCTTGCGGCACAAGGCGATGTAGCGGTCATTGCCGCCGATTTCGATCGATGCGCCTTCTTTGACGGCATCGCCTTTTTCGTCTACGCGCAGGTTCATGGTGGCTTTGCTGCCGCAGGTGCAAATGGTTTTCAGTTCAATCAGTTCGTCTGCAAGCGCGAGCAGCCATTGACTGCCTTCAAACAGGTTGGCCTTGAAATCTGTCCTGAGGCCGTAACAAAGCACCGGCAGTTTTAAGACATCCGCGACCGAGCCAAGCTGCTTAACCTGTGCCTCGGTTAAAAACTGTGCCTCATCCACTAAGATACAGTGTAAGGGGCTGTCTTTCATGGCGTCGGCAATGGTTGCAAACAGGTCACGTTCCCCGTCGAAGGTCACGGCATCTGATTTTAAACCGATCCTTGATGTAATCACGGATTGGCCGAAACGGTCATCAAGGGCGGCGGTGAACAGCAGCGTATTCATGCCGCGCTCTCGGTAGTTGAAACTGGATTGCAACAGCGTAGTGCTTTTGCCTGCGTTCATTGCGGAATAGTAAAAATACAGCTTTGCCATTCGTGGGCCCTAATGTCTTTCAGCTGAGCCTTCAGCCTGTTAGTGTGATGGTTCTGATAATTATGATGTAGCGGAGCCTAGGCATTTGATGTCTATTGGGCAAGGGCGGAGGGCAGAAAATATGCGTATATTTTTGGTAGTCGGTTTCACAGTGTGTTTGGCGCTGCTTGCCAAGGGTGCATCAGCGCAGGACCCGAACCATAAGGCCCGCATGACCGGCGTTGCCTTGGACTGGGCCGCAGAAAACGGTAGGCTGCGTCCGGCGATGCAGGCTTTTCCTAAAGGCGCTGATCTGCATAACCATTTGGGAGGGGCCATCTACGCCGAAACCTTGCTTGATTGGGCAGCAGAAGATGGCCTGTGCGCGGATATGACAGTGCCTGCCATTCGATTGCCAGAGGACGGAAAAACATGCGCGCAAAACAGTTGGAAGAGCGCGGCTGCTGTACGAGCGGATGCAGAAATGCGCCGCCAAATGATCAATGGCCTTAGCAATCGCAGCTATGTGCCAACGCTCAATTGGTCAGGCCATAAAGATTTCTTTGTTACATTTGAGCGTATGACCGCCCGTAAATACCGCTTTGGTGACAAGCTTGCGAAAGTCGCCGCGCGCGCCGCATCGCAGAATATTTTATATCTGGAATTGATGGAAACCGTTATTTTGCCGGAGTTATTTCCCCTAGTTGAAGGGCTGGTTCTAACGGGCGATCCCGTCGCAGATTATAAAACCCTGATGGCAAGCCCCTTTGGGGCTAAAATCCCTGAGTTGGTTGCTTCAATTGGCAGTGAAATACAAAAGGCACAAGCGCGTAAGTGGGCTTTGCTGGGCTGTGACCGAGATATGAATGCTCTTGGTTGTGATGTGGAAATACAGTTCATACATCAGGTGGTGCGGGAATTTGAACCGCCGGTTGTCTTTGCTCAGATTATGCTTGGGTGGGCGGCGATTGATCAAATAGACGGTGTAGTTGGGCTAAATTTGGTTGCCCCAGAGGATGGCTATTTAGCGCTTCGGGATTATAGCCAGCATATGCGCATGATTGACTATCTGTACCAAACACAGGGGCCACGCAATGTGACACTGCACGCGGGCGAGCTGACATTGGGGCTGGTGCGCCCAGAGCAACTTCGGTCTCATATTCGCGAGGCAATCGAGGTAGGGCATGCGCTGCGTATCGGTCACGGGGTTGATATCCCTTATGAAGATAACGCCGAGGATTTAGCGCAGAAAATGGCAGATGAAGGCATCCTGCTTGAACTTAACCTCACCAGCAATGCCGTGATTTTAGGTGTTTCCGGCGACAAGCATCCGATTGTGATGTACCGCGATATCGGGGTGCCTTACGCCATCAGCACCGACGATGAAGGCGTATCACGCATAGACCTAACCCACGAATATATGCGGTTTATGACAACATACGGTGTGCGGTATCTGGAATTAAAATATGCTTCGCGCAATTCTTTGTCCTATAGTTTTCTGCCGGGGGAAAACTTGTGGGATAATGCAACCTGTGTCAGCTTGGTGAAAAATTGGGGCGCCCTATCAGGGGACTGCGAAAAATGGGTCGCGGGCAGTAAAAAAGCAAAGCTACAGTGGCAGCTAGAGTTGCGTTTTCGGGATTATGAAAATACGCTCCGGATTCCAAAGCAGAGAATGACAAGTTTCAATTAAAAACAGATTTCAATTTAAAAATTGTTTTCAGTAATTTCGGGGTGAGGGAAAAATGAGCAATAGTCAAAGTGATGTGCTGGGAGGCGGCGCAGCGCCGTCGTCACAATTTGTCGGGGACATGAATGCCGGTGTGGCTTTTTTCCTTGATGTTGTCGTGAATATGTTTGTGCTGGCCGGTGTTTTGATGGGCAGCTTTGCTTTTCCTGGGGATGTAATTTTTGGTAAAATTATTCCGGGGGCTGTGGCAGGTATTCTCGCCGGTAATTTGGCCTTCAACTGGTTGGCGCGCAAAACCATTGCCGCGACAGGAAACGAGGGATTAACCAGCATTCCCTTGGGGCTTGATCTCCCCACCACCTTCGGAATGGCCTTTTTTGTTGTAGGTCCGGCTTATATGATTGGCCTCGAGGAACTGGGAATGAGCAGTGCCGACGCCGCCAATCACGCATGGATTATTGGCATGGCGGCCACTTTGTGGATGGCAGTTATAAAGTTTATTCTTTCGTATTTTGGCCGTGCGATGCAGCACGAACTGCCGCAAATGGCGCTGATTGGTGCCATGGCGGGCATTGCAACCGTGTGGTTGGGCGCAGAGGCCATATATGGCGTGTTTGAATTGCCCGAAGTGGGTATTCTCGCTCTAGTTATTATGGCGTTTGCGCTGATCGCAGGCCATAAATTACCCTTGAATATGCCCGGTGCAGTTTTGGCGATTGTCGCGGGAACAGCCATCTATTACGCCCTTGCATTCATGGGCGCAGGGGACGGTTATGTGGTGCAAGAAATGCCGGATTTCCAGCCTGCCATTCCTCTGCCAACGTTGGACGGTTTGTTGGGAATGTTCGGAGACGTGACCAATTATATCGGGATTATAATCCCGTTTGCACTATTGATCGCGGCGAGCGCAGTTAATGTGGTGGCCGGTGCAAAAGTGGTGGGGGACGATTATAATCCCGGCACTGTTGTGCGCCTAGACAGTGCGGCGACAGCTATTGGAGCCATCTTTGGCGGTGTTGTGCAAACCACCCCATATTTTGGCCATGCCACATACAAACGCATGGGGGCGCGCACCAATTATGCATTAGGGGCAGCGGGCGCTATGACACTTGTTGGTTTTGTTGGTGCGGTTGCAGTTGCCGCGAAGATGATCCCATCAGCAGTGGTAAAGCCCATCCTTGTAGTGGTTGCGAGCGATATTGTTCGATTGGCATTTTCTGGCGGTAGTGTTCGGCACGCGCCGGCTTTGTTATTCGCGATTGTCCCTGCGATTTTGAATTACACCCATACCAAAATCGGCGATTTGTATTTTCAATTGGATAACGCAACCCAAGCCGGACTAAGCGCAAGCTGGCACAAGGGGTATGCACTCCTCGGTGCTATGTCGCGCGGCTATATCCTAACCAGTTTGATTTGGGCGGCACTTTTGGTTTGGGTGATCGACGGCAAGATGACGCGTGCGGCAATAGCAGCCTTCGCGGCGGCTATCTTAACCGAGTTTGGGATCATTCATTCGGTTCTTGGGAGTTCGGCCATGTATCTACCGTGGGCAATTCCTGATTTAGGCGGTGGGGAGCTGCTTGTTCACCGGCTGGCGGCAGGCTATTTTATCGCCGGGTTGACGCTTTTGGCCTTTGGTCTGATCAGAAAAGAGGATGATGCTGAAACCAATAGTTGACCAAATGGTCAAGATTAGGGTATTTATCGCCATGAAAACCCTTTTATATCGGCGGTGCGTGCGGGTTTAGCCCAAATATGTCCGCCAAATAGCGTTGGAAAACCATATGACGTCTGACAGCTTGGTAAATCAAGGCA
>WFTS01000122.1 GCA_015485385.1 Kordiimonadales bacterium
CATCTATTCCATGAGCTAAATCAAAAGAAAAGACTGTGATTTAAAAGTAAAGCGCCCACCCGGCGCCTCGGCCACAGCTTTCTCTGGTCAGGCTTTTTTTAGGATGTCCGTAATCTGTAAAATAAACAGATTTTTCAAAAAGGGGATGTGGCCAAAAGGCATATCGCATACGGCTTTAACCCCAAATATAAGGTGGCCCCACGGCATTTTCAAAGCGTCTACAAGATGCGCGCCAAAGGGCGAATAAAACAGTGGTGAAAACTGGTTGATAAACACGCCGCCCGGCTTCAAAACCCGGTGATATTGTGCAAACCAGTGGTCAAGATCAATGATATGCTCGCAAACATCATGCATGAAGATCACATCAATTGAGGCATCGTCGCACGGCAGCCTGTTATCCAGCTTTAAAACATCAATATTATCTAGGTCTTTGGTGCGTTCGCGAGCCCTCATGAGGCTTTCGTCATGAACATCAACGGCAATCACCTGATCTGCTTTGGCTGCAATCCACTGGGCCTCGATACCGTCACCGCACCCAACCACAAGAACTCGGCCCTTAAAATGGGCTTTCTGGTCTTCCAGAAACGGGATTGTATGGGCGGCAAAAATTTCGTCGGTACGCGCATATTTCCCGGCTTCCACCCTTTTCGGTGTGCCAAACAGACGGTTCAGCCTATGATATATTTTTGTGCTAAGGCGCATCCGCCCTTCAGCCTTCTTTCAGGGCGGCTTGGGCGGCGGCTAGGCGGGCGATGGGGACACGGAAGGGTGAACAGGAGACATACTCCAGCCCTAAACTATGACAAAATTCCACACTAGCCGGATCTCCGCCGTGTTCACCACAAATGCCAAGCTTAATATCTGGTCGGGTTTTTCGACCCCGCTCAACTCCGATTTTCATCAGTTCCCCTACGCCGTCTTGGTCAATGGAGACAAATGGGTCCTGTGCGAAAATGTCTTTTTTGACATATTCATCAAGGAAGCGCGCGGCATCATCCCGGCTTATCCCAAGAGTGGTTTGCGTTAAGTCATTAGTACCAAAAGAGAAAAAATCTGCGGCATTGGCAATTTTGTCGGCCCTAAGCGCCGCACGCGGTAATTCGATCATGGTGCCGATCAGAAAATCAATATGGTGCCCGGTCTCGGCAAACACATCATTTGCCACCGCATCCACGCATTCCCGTAACAAGGTTAGTTCTTTTTCTGTCGCCACCAGCGGGATCATAATTTCAGGCACAACTGTTTCGCCTGTGGCTTCCTCAACTGCGATGGCGGCCTCGAAAATTGCGCGCGCCTGCATTTCGTAAATCTCGGGGTAAGTGATACCAAGGCGGCAGCCCCGGTGCCCAAGCATCGGGTTAAATTCATGCAGATCGCTGGCACGGCGTTTCACCACAGCGACATTAATTCCAATGGCTTTTGCCACATCTTCAAATTCGGATTCTTCGCGCGGCATAAATTCATGCAGCGGCGGATCAAGCAAGCGGATGGTTACCGGCAATCCGTGCATGATTTTAAAAATGGCTTCAAAGTCGCTGCGTTGCATGGGCAATAGTTTCGCCAAAGCGCTCTTGCGGCCGGCCACATCCTCGGCGAGGATCATCTGACGGACGGCAATGATGCGCTCGCCCTCAAAGAACATATGCTCGGTACGGCAAAGGCCAATGCCCTCGGCACCAAATTCACGGGCTACACTGGTATCTTCCGGCGTTTCCGCATTGGCGCGCACAGCCATGGTGCGGTATTGATCTGCCCACGTCATCAATTTTGAAAAGTCGCCCGACAGTTCTGGCTGGATGGTTTTCACTGCACCCACCAGCACGTCACCGGTTGAGCCGTCCAGTGTTAAAATATCACCGGCTTTAATCTCGCGCCCAACCGCAGTCATCACGCCTGCTTTGGCATCAATTCGCAATTGGCCAGCGCCCGAAACACAAGGCCGCCCCATGCCGCGTGCGACAACAGCCGCATGGCTGGTCATGCCGCCGCGCGCCGTAAGGATGCCCTCCGCCGCATGCATTCCGTGGATATCTTCAGGTGATGTTTCTTCCCGACACAGAATAACTTTGGTTCCAGCTTTGGCCAGCACTTCGGCCTCTTCACTACTAAACACCACAGCCCCTGAGGCTGCTCCCGGTGAGGCTGGCAGACCACGCGTGAAAATATCACGGTGCGCTTCAGGGTCGAGCGTGGGGTGTAAAAGCTGGTCAAGCGCCGCTGGTTCGACCCGCATCACAGCGGTTTTCTCGTCGATCAGCCCATCCGCCGCCATTTCAACTGCTATTTTCAAGGCCGCTTTAGCAGTGCGTTTGCCTGCCCGCGTTTGTAGCATCCATAATTTACCGCGCTGCACTGTAAATTCAATATCCTGCATATCCCGGTAATGTTTTTCCAAAGTGGCAAACACAGCCGCCAATTCGGAAAATACCTCTGGCATCGCCTCTTCCAATGAAGGTAGCTTGCTGCCTGCCGCCTCACGCGCGCGGCGGGTTAGGTTTTGAGGAGTGCGGATGCCAGCCACAACATCTTCGCCCTGCGCGTTGATAAGATATTCACCGTAAAAAGCATTTTCACCGGTGGAAGGGTCACGGGTAAAGGCAACGCCGGTTGCCGACGTATCGCCCATGTTGCCGAACACCATCGCCTGCACATTCACAGCCGTGCCCCAGCTGTCTGAAATATTATTCAGCTTGCGGTACACACGCGCGCGATCAATTTTCCAACTCCCAAACACTGCGCCTATGGCGCCCCACAGTTGCTCGCGCACATCTTGGGGGAACGGGTGGCCCAGTTCGGCCTCGGTTTTTGCCTTAAAAGCGGTTGCAAGCGATTTCCAATCCTCAGCGTCCAGATCGGTGTCCAGCAACACACCCTTATCTTCTTTGTGATATTCGATCAGTTCTTCAAAGTGATAATGGTCAACTCCTAGCACCACGTCTGAATACATTTGGATAAACCGGCGGTAGCTATCCCACGCAAAGCGAGCATTTTCGCTGTTTTTCGCGAGGCCTTCGACGGTGATATCATTAAGACCAAGGTTAAGAACCGTATCCATCATGCCCGGCATAGAAACCCGCGCACCAGACCGCACGGACACCAACAAGGGGTTATCTGCATCACCAAACTTGGCACCGACGCTGGCTTCGATCGCGGCAACCGCTGCGTCCACTTCGGCTTCAAGGCTATCGGGATACTTGAGGCCATTATCGTAATAATAAGAGCAAACCTCGGTCGTGATCGTTAGACCCGGCGGGACCGGCAAACCGAGCGAGGCCATTTCGGCCAAATTCGCGCCCTTGCCGCCGAGAAGATTTTTCATATCAGCCCGGCCATCAGCCGAACCATCACCAAAACTGTAAACCCATTTGGTCATTACATGCAGTCCTTGGTAGCAGGGCAGATTGTCCGAAACCGCCGCGCTTGGGGGGTGATTTAAGGGCCTGCCGATTTTTTCTATCAGACCCCGGTTTTATAGTGTGCAGGGATTAGACCCTGAGTATCAGCCCTCAATGAGGGAAAAATCTGCGACGCTATTGACCGCCGAGCGAATTTCACTCAGCAGGGCAAGCCGGTTGGCACGCACATCAGCATCATCCGCATTAACGGTAACCTTATCAAAAAAAGCATCAATAGGCGCTCTAAGTGTAGATAGCGCGGCCATGGCTTTTTCAAAGTCTTCGGCCTCAAGCGCCCCCACCGCATCGGCTTTAGCCGTGCCAAGGGCGGTCGCAAGAGCTGTTTCTTCCGCGAGGCTCAGCGTGCCAGTATCCACCGGCTGATCATAGGATTTACCGTCTTTTTTCTCTTCAATGCGCAGAATATTTGCCGCACGCTTGTAACCAGCCAAAAGGTTGGTGCCATCATCGGTTTCAAGAAACTTCGAGAGCGCCGCAACCCGCGCCAAAATACGCACCAAATCATCATCACCTTTAGAGAATACCGCATCCACCAAATCATGCCGCACGCCCTTATCGCGTTGCTGCACTTTTAGCCGGCCGCCAAAGAAAGCGAGGAGGTCATAACCGCTGTTTGAAATAGAACCCTGTGTTGCCCCAGTTGCACTTCTCACTTTCGAAGGCCTACTGAACCCTCTTCTAGCTCGCGAATTAACTTGCTCATTGATTAACTTAGTAGCCGCAGGAAAAAGCTCTCTCAGAGGAATTCGGTGACCATTTTCAGTTATTAATCTAATAACACCGAGCGCTGATCTGCGCAGGGC
>WFTS01000123.1 GCA_015485385.1 Kordiimonadales bacterium
CTGTAGTTCCGAGTTTTATCTGTTTATAGAAGCTGTGCATCAAAACCTCCTATTAGCGTAGGTTATTCGCGGCTTGCAGCATCTCGTCTGATGTCTGAATTACTTTTGAATTCAGTTCATAGGCGCGCTGTGCTGAAATCATTGATGTGATCTCCCCGACCGCATCCACGTTTGAATTCTCAAGAAAACCCTGAACAACGGCACCAAAGCCGATTTGACCGGGTGTACTTGTTGTCGGCGGGCCTGACGCTGCAGATTCTAGATATAAGTTGCTCCCGATGGCCTCTAGGCCAATTTCATTCGCAAAGATCGATAAATCTAAAGTCCCAACCACCTGAGGGGCCGCCTGTCCGTCTTGCTTGACGCTTACCTGTCCTTGTTCATTGATTGAGACATCAATGGTTCCTTGCGGAATGGTGATTGCTGGCTGCACTGGATAGCCCTGCGGTGTAACCAGCTGACCTTGAGGGTCTATTTGAAAAGACCCAGCGCGGGTATAGCTGTCTTGACCGTCCGGGAGCTGAATTCTGAAATAGCCCTTGCCATTGATGGCGATATCGAACTGGTTGCCTGTGTTTTGCAGCGCACCTTGGTCAGAGACCCTGTAAACACCAGCGGTTCGAACACCAACACCGATCTGGATACCACTTGGTACAATTGTACCAGCATCAGAGGAAGATGCCCCAACGCGTTCAATGTTTTGATACAATAAATCCTGGAATTCCGCCCGCGAGCGTTTGAAACCAGTGGTGTTCATATTTGAAATATTATTCGCAATTACATCAATGTTTAGCTGTTGGGCTAACATTCCGGTTGCGGCTGTACTTAGTGCTTTCATGGGTCTTTCCTTTTCTAGGCTTTACGGCGGCTTAACGAACTCTTGCGAGCCGTGAGAGGCCGTCTTTCCGCATTTTCTCGTAACCTGCGTCGCTTTTGGCAGCGTCTTCATAAGCCCGCATGACATCAATCATCTCAACCATAGATTCGATGGCATTCACGTTTGAGCTTTCATACGCTTTTTGCTTGATTGTTATATCTGTGACATTTTCTGAAGGCTTGGGCGTCTGTGACGTCTCATACAATGAAGATCCGCGGCGCTTCATATCTTGTTCGTTCGTGAACTGGGCGATGCCTAACCTGCCGCGTTCGCCGCCGCTTGTGGATATGGTTCCGTCCTCAGCGATATGGATGCTAACATCATCTTCTTCAAATTCAACGGGGGAGCCTGTATCATCAAGAACCTTCTCGCCACTTAAAAGTGCGAGGTTATTATCGTTGTCGATCATCATACGGCCATTTCGGGTGTAAAGTGTTTGGCCATCAGTGCCTTGAACGCTCAGGTAGCCCCGGCCTTTGATGAAGACATCTAAATTATTCCCAGAAGGGATCATTGTACCGGATTCTAAGTTCCTAAGAACTCCGTGATCCTGCACAAAGGCTATTTTACCACCTTTTGCGGCCGGTGCACCGGGTGCATCGACAAGAAGAGTTCTAAAAACGACTCTTTCCTTGTTAAAAGCGGTGGTCGACATGTTGGCAATATTGTGTGCCACAACGTCCATTCGTCTTTTTAGTGCGGCCTTGTGGCCTAATCCGACATAAAGCGCGGTATCCATTTTCTCTCTCCTGCATTCGCAGTTGCTCTGCTTTTGCGCAGATTATGAATTATGCAACTGTATCAGCAGGAAGCGTGCCAGTTATTATTATCTAATAAAAACAACACTTTATGGTTTTTGTCGTAATATTTGCCGTAAGGGTTGGAAATAAATGCCGCCATTTTTTTGCCGGGTAATGGCCAAGTAATGGGATGAAATGGCCCCCAAAGTTAGTTTTATGTTTTTTTTCACCTTCACTGCTTGTTAACTGTGTGTATTTAAAGATAAACTTACTAAGCTTCCTGGTGGGGGAAGTAATTGGAAACATAAGGCGGCGCTGAACGATGGCGGATGATTTAGAAGAAACTTTAGGCGAAGCTGAGCTTGTCGAAGGTTTGGAGCGTAAAAAGATTAGCGGCAAAAAAATCGCAGTGTTTGGCGGCGGTGCAGTTATTCTTTTATTTGTAGTGATCGGCATAATGAGCATCTTTGGCGGCGATGACCCCGAAGAAGCTGAAGATGAAGCCCTAGAAAAGATGGCCGTTGAAGCAGCGGAGAAGCGGGACCACGCTCAGGCCGAACAGGACAAATCCACTGAAGAGCTTAAAATGCTTTTTGTGGACCTTGGCGAGCAGCTTTATAATCTGAACACAGACGGCCAAGGCACAAGCTTTTTGAAGGCAACTATTATTCTTGAGATTGATCGTGAGCGTTTTCGCACAGAAGTGGAAGCCAAAATGCCGCGTATCCTAGACGAATTTAACGTCTATATGCGTGAGCTGCGGCCTGAAGACCTTGATGGGGCCGCTGGTATTTTTCGGTTGAAAGAAGAATTGTTGATGCGGATCAATCAGGCTGTTGCGCCGACCCGCGTTAAAGACGTGTTGTTTCAGCAATTTATAATTCAAGGCTAATTTTAGGGCGTGGCTATGTTGGCACGACTTAAGGATACTCAATGGCAGATGATGACGAACCAGTAGACGACGAAGCCGTAGCAGCTGAATGGGCCGCTATGGCCGGTGGCGATGACGACGAAGACGGCGAAGACCAAGAGGCAATGGCGGCTGAATGGGAAGCCATGGCAGGGGATGACGAGGCCGCTGAAGACGATGACGATGGTTCTGGCCCATCACCCGGTCGGGTTTTAGACCAAACAGAAATTGATAGCTTACTTGGCTTTGACGGCGACGGTGATGACGGCGAGATGACAGGCATCCACGCGCTGATAAACAGTGCGTTGGTTTCCTACGAACGCTTGCCTATGCTTGATATTATCTTTGACCGCATGGTCCGGATGATGTCTACCTCGCTGCGTAATTTTACGTCTGATAACATAGAAGTATCCCTTGATAATATTACGTCTGTACGTTTCGGAGATTATTTAAATTCAATCCCGCTTCCAGCTATGCTGTCTGTCTTTCGCGCTGAAGAATGGGACAACTATGGCTTGATGACAATTGATTCAAGCCTGATTTATTCGATCGTTGATGTTCTTTTGGGCGGGCGTCGGGGTACGGCTGCGATGCGGATTGAAGGCCGGCCCTATACCACCATTGAGCAAACCCTAGTCGAGCGAATGGTTTCGGTTATCCTGAAGGATTTATGTGGGGCCTTTGAACCCCTTAGCCCTGTAAACTTCACATTTGACCGCCTTGAGACAAACCCGCGATTTGCAACGATTGCCCGTCCACCAAATGCTGCGGTTCTGGTTAAATTCCGCGTGGATATGGAAGATCGAGGCGGTCGCTTAGAGGCATTATTTCCGTACGCAACACTTGAACCTGTGCGGGAATTGCTTTTGCAGCGCTTTATGGGGGAAAAATTTGGTCGCGATACCATTTGGGAAACGCACCTTGCTACTGAATTATGGCGCGCAGATGTGGACCTAAAGGCTGTTTTGGATGAAACCACCATGCCGCTTGGCGAAGCAATGAATCTACAAGTTGGCCAAACCATTTTATTTAATAAAACACCTAAGGACGATATCGTGCTAAAATGTGGTGAAATCCCCATGGTTAGTGGCGCGATTGGGCGGTCTGGCCAACATGTTGCAGTGCAAGTTCGCCATACGGCTGACCGCCTACATGCACAGACAGAAGGCTGAAGGGATAGATGACAGTACAGTTTCCAGGTTTGCTTCTTGATGGTATCTTAGCGCTATTGCTTGTCGCGGTGATTGTCGCTTGTGTTATCGTGTACCGGCGTCTGGGCACTATTAAGGCAGGGCAATCAGAACTGAAGCTGCTTGTTGACCAATTGAACGGTGCGGCTTTGGTGGCGCAGCGCAGTGTAGAAGGCCTTGCGGCCTCAGCCTCTGATATTGAAAGTCGCCTCAAGTTAGAGAGTGATAAAGCCAGCAGGATTGCTGACGAGTTATCTCTGATGACCGAAGTTGGCAATAATCTTGCTGACCGTATTGCCAATACGATTGAGAAAGACCATGGCGTGTCTGGATCTGATACTTCAACCACTGCTCAGGGCGAAAATATGGGTAGCGGAAGAACAGAAGGAAAAAAGCAACAGCGTGAGATTTTGGCGGCGTTACGTGAAGCCCGCTAGAGGCGTGTTTTTCGACTAATGCGCATTTGTTGCCTAATTTGAAGACCTGAAAGAGACTTGAAATGAGTATGTCAATTGTAAGCAAAATAAGATTATTTCCGCTGTTAATTATAGTGGCGGCGCTTTCTTTGAGTGTGCGTGCGTTTGATATTTATTCAGGTTTTAGCCTGATTGGAAGTGCTGCTATCGCCGAAGAGCAAGAAGCCCCACCGGCTGAAGAAGCGACTGAGCATGCTGATGAGGCTACAAAAGCCGAGGAAGCGCGCGCGGCAGAACGTCAGGAGAGGGCTCCGATTATTGTGGGGCTGCCGGACAGTGAAGAAATGGCGATTATCACACAACTTCGTCAGCGCCGTGAGACGTTGGAAAACCGCGCAATGCAACTTGACCTTCAAGGGCAGCTTCTCGCCAGCACAGAGAAGCGTATTGATGACAAAATCTTGCAGTTGCAAGCTTTGGAAATGAAGATCAAAGAACATCTTCGCTTGTTTGATGAGCGTGAAGACGGTCAATTAAAGGCCATCGTCGAAGTTTATGAGAAAATGAAGCCAAAGGATGCTGCCCCGCGCTTTGAAACTCTGGATATTCAAATTCAACTTGATCTGGTTACACGGATGAAGTCTTCAAAGGTTGCTGCTTTGATGGAAAAAATGACCCCGGCTAAGGCATCGGATTTAACCAAAGAATTGGCCACGCGGGCGGCACCTCCGAACATTGACGAAGTTAAAAACGGCAGTTGATAGATTTATATAGAGCTACGGGTACTAGGCGGCATATGCGGATAAGAGGAAAATAATATGGCAACTTCAGCAGACATTATTAGTTTGGATGAACGAGCAGAACAATTGCGCCAAGAGCATGGGGATAGCGTTGCTGTTAACGATATCGCAAACGTTGTCACGTCCCTTGTAGCGGGTACTAGCCACGATGATGAACTAGACAAGGTGGCCTCGGAACTTAAAGACCTGTTGCAATTCATTGATGCTGCAAAGCATGAATTGGTAGGGATGCAGCCTAAATCACTTTCGAACCGTGATATTCCTGATGCGAATGTGGAACTGGACGCGGTTATCAAAGCCTCTGAGGATGCCGCCAGCACAATCATGGATGTGGCCGATATACTGGGTGAAGTCGCCGAAAATGTTGATGATGTGTCTGCGACCAAACTGAATGATGCTGCAGGCGAACTCTTTCAAGCCTCTAGTTTTCAAGACCTTACCGGCCAACGTATTACGAAAGTAAATGTCACACTTTCCCATTTAGAGCAGCGCCTAAATGCACTTGCTGAAGCAATTGGGGATGACTTTATTGAAGCCTCTGCCGAGGATATTGAGCTGGATGCGCAAGGTGTTGCTGTTAACGATGAGGATCTACTACACGGCCCACAGCTTGAAGGTGAGGGTAACAGCCAAGATGAAATTGACGCGATCCTTGCGGCGTTTGACTAATTAAACTGTAGAGACACGGTTGCCCATGCATTCAAATGAACCCAATTTAAAACGTCTCTTTGGCAGTGAAGGGACGATGGGGCTTTTCGTGGCCTTATATCTTATATTATTGGCCTTCTTTATTCTAATGAATGCTGTCTCTGATGTGGCGGCGAATAAGGCCGCTGTGGCGATGGAAAGTGTAAATGTTACATTTAAAGAATCGCGACAATTAGACAATAAGCTAACCATTGATCCTTCCGCCGCAGATGTCGCATCTAAAGATAAGGTGTTAAGTCAGATAAAACGGGCCTTTCTTGCCGAGATGGACCTGCAGGGGCGCTTTGCGACAAAGGGCGGCAATACGTTTGAGGTCCGGTTTCCTGCAGAAAAACTATTCCAACGTGGATCTTTGCGTGTACGCGCGGATATGACCCCTTTTCTTGATCAGCTTATTGCTGTGGTTCAAAGTGCGCCAAGCGACAGGCCACTGCAGTTGGCGATACTGTTTGGAAGCGGTGAGGGTGTGGTTTCACGTGAAATGACCCGCCCACAAGAAATCGCTGTTCGTCGTGCTGGCGCACTCGCTCGGTATTTACAGCGAAAGGGTGTGAAGGACGGGCTGTTCACCACAGGCTTTACATCTGTACCAGAGGGCCAAATATTCGCGGCATTCTGGAGCGCCACCGACAAAGCAAATGAGCCGTAATCATGAGTATGTTGGGACACCACAAACAACAGCGAGAGCCAGTACAGCCGGGATGGATGATCACCTTCGCTGACTTGTTGGCTTTGCTACTTACCTTTTTTGTCCTGCTTTTTTCTATGAACACAGTTCAATATGAAAGTTGGAAAGCGGTTGTGAATACAATGGCTGACGAGTTCAATCAAAATAGACCGAAGATAGCGCTAGAGGAGAAAGACAGTAGCGACCATTTAACTCCAAGCGCTTCAGCAGGGTTGAACCTAAATTATTTGAGAGTTTTGTTAGAGCGTTCGATTGGAAACCATGCCTCTTTTGAGGGGGTGACAGTGTACCGTCTGAGGGACCGTGTGGTTATATCCATTCCTGCCGACCTGATATTTAAAAGAAAAGACACGGTTTTACTTGCGGGCGCCGTGCGGCCACTAGAAACTCTCGCAGGAACGCTAGCCCAAATTAAAAATAAGGTACAAATTGCCGGCCATACCGACCCAGCCCCAATTATTAACGGAAAATTTCGCTCTAATTGGGAACTATCGATGGCACGCGCTCGAATTGTTGCCGGAATTTTGACAAAATCCGGTTATAAAAAGCCGATGACCGTTCTTGGCTTCGCTGATACAGGCAATGCCTTTAAGGGTAAAGCGCCTAAACCAGCGGCTCTTGTCAAGGCTGAGCGTGTTGATATTGTAATTGTTTCTGAAAGTCGCCAGGAAGGCCTTTATGACCTTTTCTAAGTTATTGAATAGACATAGTTTAATTGTACTGCTGAGCGTGTTTGCTTTAGCTGGCTTGTTGGCTATGGATTGGCTTGGCGGCACATCGGTATATGCGCAATCGTCCCCAAGGGCACTTAATGTACAAGGGCAACAACAATCAACATATTCACGTTTGATTTTCGATTTACCCACGGGTGTGAACTATAGTGTGACACAAGTGGGTAAAGAACTCCGCCTTACGATCGACGGCAACTACCGCGCTGACTTTTCTGCCTTGCAAGCGTCTCCCGTGCGACAGATTGGGAATGGGCGGTCTGTGCGCGCCGGGCAGCAAACAATTTTAGTTTTTGATACAATCTCGAATGTATCTCCGCGCTATTTTCACTCAGGCGGGTATTTGGTGTTGGATGTTTATGGCGGTGACCCAACAGAGCGCTTACCTGGCGCTTCAAATCGCCCAATTGATATCAAAGGTTTGAAGCCTGTTGGGGCTTTACCAGATTCAGCTTCTACGGCGACTTCAAATAATGGTGCTGCTGGCCAAGGGAAAACCTCTGGTGCTCAAACTAGCGCAGGGGCAAAAAACAGCAAACCAACGGACACAAAAAAATCAGCAACAAAAGGAAATGCTGCTGATCAAACAGGAGCCGACGCCACTGCGAAGGCCAAACAATCAAATGATGCAGACCTAAATTCTGATGAACCAGAACCCATTCAGGAATTAGACCCTAAATCCAAGGATGCAAAATCACAGGCTGATACGGGCAACAAACTAGTTTTAAACGATGGCGATGTGGTTGATATTGAGGCCAATATGCCGCGCTCGGAAAGCACGCTTGTTTTGTCTGGCATCTCTGACGCTGTTGTTGATCCGGATAAAATTGTTACAACCAGCGTTGCTGCATCTGACAATGGAATTGCAATACGCTTTTCTTGGCCTGCAGAAGCTGCTGCTGCCGCTTTTGAAAGAGGCGGCTCCTTGTGGTTGGTCTTTGATCAACCCTATAGCTTTGACCCTAAAGGGCTTGTCAGTGCTGGGATGCTTTTAACGGAACGTGTGAGCCGTGTAGCACAGCGTCCGCACCTTGACGCCCTTATTCTGCGGTTCAAGCTGAAAGGGCCTCAAAGTATCGTGGTTGAACGCGATAATAACGATTGGATTGTGTATTTGAAGGATACGCCCTCTAAGCCGAGGTTCCCTCTAAAACCTGCCGCCAATAGCCAAGGTGGTCAAGGCCAACAGATTTTTATAGCGGCTAGTGACATCGGCAGGAAAATCGAGTTTGAAGACCCTGACGTTGGTGATTTGCTGATAACACTTCCGATGCTAAAGCAAGGTACCGGCATGGGAGAGAGCTACAGTTATGCTGCCGCACAATTGTTAGAGAGTGCGCAAGGCGTTGTTGTGGTTCCTGAGACTGATTTTGTAAGTGTCGAACGCTTTCAAGATGGAATTGCGATTAGAACCACAGGCAATGATGTTCTGTCGGCATCCAGACTTCCAACAGAGACCGAGCAAGGTGCAGAGACCCAAAATGGTTTCGCACGCCTTATAGATTTCGAAGCGTGGCGTATTGGTCCATCGTGGGAATACCGTAAGAACAAAGCACTTTTGTTTTACGAACTGTCTTTGATGGCCCCAGAAGACCGTAATGATGTGCGTTGGCGCATAGCGCGTTATTATTTGGCCCATGGTCGTGCAGCAGAATCTCTAGGTATCCTTGAAATGATGCTGCTGCAAGACCCGCTTTTAGAACGGAACACAGATTTTTTAGCTGTCCGGGGTGTGGCGAATTATAAGCAGGGCCGCTTGGATGAGGCGACAACCGACCTTTCCTCACGCGAACTTGCAACCGAACAGGACGCCGAATTGTGGTTGACACTCGTTTCTGAAAAACTTGGCAAATATAAAAAAGCGCTTGAGCAGTATCGTCGTGGCCGGGATATAATGGGAACCTATGATGAATTTGACCGGGCGGAAATACAACTTGCCGCTATTCGGGCAGCCATTGAAGTAGGCGACCTTGAGATGGCCCAACGTGAATTGGACCTATTGAATGGTTTAGAGCTTACAGACGCACAGCTATCCGAGCAAATATTCCAACGGGCCCGCATCGCCGAAAAACAAGGGCAGTATGATAAGGCGTTCGAGCAATATGATGCGCTCTCTGATGCGCCGCAGCGCTGGCTATCGGCAAGGGCTCGGTACGCACGCATTAGATTCGGTGTAAAAAATGGGGATTTAAGTGCTTCAGATGCGATCGATCAGCTAGAGCGCTTGCGCTATGCATGGCGGGGCGACCGCTTTGAGGCCCAAATTTTGGATGATTTGGCAGGCTATTATTTTGATACAAAACAATATGAAGAAGGCCTAGAGGCCCTGCAATTGGCCATATCTTACTATCCTGATATTGCAAACGAAAAGCGTATGTTGTTGCGACAGCAGTATGTCTTTAAACAGCTGTTTCTTGAAAATCGGGCAGATGAAATGACGCCGATTAAGGCAATCAGTTTGTTCAATAAATTCACGCATTTGACGCCACTTGGTTCAGAAGGGGACCTTTTGGTGAGAAGGTTAGCCAATAGGATGGTGTCGGTGGACCTACTTGGGAAAGCGGCTGAAGTTTTAAACTATCAGGTAAGGGAACGTCTTGAAGGGGCGGCGCGAGCGAATATAGCGGCTAGATTGGCTAGGGTTTATATTATGGATCAAAAACCAGACCTAGCACTTGAGATTTTGCGGGCAACCCGAGAGCCGCGCTTGCCTGAAGATATAGCTGCAGAGCGGCGTCATGTGGAAGCTCGAGCCTTGATCGAGAAAAACCGCTTTGAGGAGGCCGAAGTGCTGCTAGAGGATGACCGCAGTGCTGCGGCCGAGGTTCTACGCGCAGACATTTATTGGGGCGCGCAAGATTGGCCAAATGTTATCACAAGTATTCGCAAGCTTCTTGGGGATGGTTGGCGCCGGAACGTGCCGTTAACGTCATTACAGCGCATGAACTTGGTACGCTTGTCAATCGCAATGACATTTGTGGAGGACAGGGCCGGTTTAATTGAAATGCGGCGTAGGTACATTAATAAAATGCGGGGTGGTGATTTCGCAAATGCATTTGACCTGCTGACCAATGATCAGGAATTATCCGGACGAGAATTAAACTCGATCGCCAGTCAAATTGCGAGTGTGGAAAAACTACAATCCTTTATGCGGGATTACCGTAGTGAGTTTTCAGGTGAATAGTCATAAGACATTGAAAAGAATGTCTTAGTCTAAATCTAGGTTTTTACAAAAGTTATCAGAATCAGTCTTCACTCTCCTCACGATTTGCGGAGGGCCATGTGAGCCTGTTTTTAAGATTAAGGCTTTTCTGTTGATTAAGGGTTGAAAAGATTTTTTTTGAGAAACTGTTTTCGCTGTTTCCGTCTCATAAACGTTAGTTTTGCGGCGCTTTTCGCTAAATATTAGAACGAAAATACCGCTTTAACGTCTGGCTCACCAACTCGTGACCTTTATATCATTTCTCTTTTAGCCTCAGATAGGTGATATTGCCATCTGTAAGCGGTACATAGGGACTCGCTTATTATCGCAAACAGACGAATGAAGGAATTTTCAGATGAAGATTAATCGTATCGCCAAAACAGCCGTTATTTCAACAACAGCTGCAGCTTTTGCACTTACTTTCGCTTCAGGCACAGTTGTAGCCATGGAAAAGAAGGGCAAAAGAGAAAAATGCTATGGCATCGTAGCCAAAGGCATGAATGACTGCGCGTCTTCAGCTCACAGCTGCGCCGGACAAAGCAAAGTAGACAACCATCCTGAAGAATGGATTTATGTTGCTAAAGGCCTTTGCTCGCGCATAGCTGGCGGCAAATCTAAGCCAGGCAAAGCTTAAGTGAATTCTAGCCGGATGGAGTGAAAGATGTCTAATCAGTTCGCTTTCTCGCCGTCCGGCTCTTTGCTTCCCGCAGGTGTTGGTTTGAAGAACCAGCATTTTGCAGAAATAGTTGAAAAAAGCCCGGATGTGGCTTTCTTTGAGGTTCACGCAGAAAACTTTATGTCTGCAGGTGGTACGCATCATCGGTACTTGGAAAATGTGTGTGAAAGATATGCCTTGTCCCTGCACGGTGTGGGCATGTCACTGGGGTCTGCCGAAGGTATCTCTAAAACGCATCTTCAGAAATTTAAAACCGTTGTGGACCGTTACAAACCATGGCTGATATCCGAGCATCTAGCTTGGTCTAGCGAAGGTGGTCATTATCTTAATGATCTGCTGCCATTGCCACTGAATGAGAATAGTCTCTCTATTGTGGCGGATAATATAGCTAGGATGCAGGAGTATATTGGCCGAAAGATTTTAATCGAAAATCCATCAGCCTATATGGCCTTCACCGAAACAGATATGTCTGAGCCTGAATTTCTGACACGTTTGGCTGATCGCTCGGGATGTGGGCTGTTATTAGACGTTAATAATGTATTTGTATCCGGTAAGAATATGGGCTGGAGCATTGAAAACTACCTAAGGGATATTCCTTCCAGCCTTATCGGGGAAATTCATTTGGCAGGCCATACGCTCAAATCCTTTGAGGATGGCCAAGAAATACGAATTGATGACCACGGCAGCGCTGTTTCCGTGGATGTATGGGATTTATATAAATCTTTGACAGCGCGAGTTGGGGTGCGTCCAACACTGATTGAATGGGACACTAACATTCCTAGCCTGAATGTGCTTTTGACCGAGGCAGGAAAAGCAGCCGATATTATGGAAGCTCATCAAGGCAAGGATGTTGTCCATGCCTAGTTTGGCTCAGCTTCAAAAAGACATGCGCCGCAGCATAATAGCGCGCCAAATGGCACCGCAACTTAACGACCTGATTGTTTCAGACGGTCTATCTGCAGAGCGCCGCCTTCAAATTTACCAAAATAATTATCAAGGCTTGTTAGTGGATGCTCTGCTGGGTGTTTTTCCGATTGTATCGGCTTTTGTTGGTGATGTTTTTACACGGACAGCCCTTAAACATTTTATCACTACAGCACCCCCAAAAGAGGCCTGTCTTAGTAACTACGGCGGTGATTTTCCTGATTTTCTAGCGGATTATGAGCATCTGCAACATGTGCTGTATGTGGCGGATATAGCAAGACTTGAGTGGGCTATTCATGAATTGCAACATGCTTGTGAAGTTCCTTTATCTGAGCAAAAAGCTGGGTCTGTAAATCTAAATACGGTGTTTATAAAAAGTGATTATCCGCTCTTGAACCTGTGGATGGTTGGAGCAGGCCAGATGCAGGCTGAGGCGGTTCACATAGACCAAGGTGGCCAGCGGGTGTGCGTGGTCCTGAATGAAGGCCAAATTCAGTTATTTGCAGTCTCCCAGGATGAGCATGAAGGGCTGAGGTGTTTGAAGTCAGGCCTCGGACTGAAGAATGAAGCTGTGTGTCAGAGCCTTAGAAACAAAAATATTCTTATTTAAATCAACAGATTAATGTTTTGCCGGAGGAGGGCACATTATGGGACAGATCATCGAAAAGTGGGATAATCTCACGAATAAATTACAGAATTTATTTTCGTTTTCTGACTATGTCCAGCTTTGGATGCGCTTGTGGGTTGCTAAAATATTCTTTGATTCTGGGCGCACAAAAGCCGGTGAAGGCTTTCTTGAGATTAATGATTTTCAAGGCACTCTTTTCGAGGAAGAATATGGTATTTCGTTCATCGATCCTGAATTGATGGCGCAGTTGGCTTTGTATGCTGAAACTTTGCTCCCGCTAGCACTTTTGTTTGGTTTCGCTTCACGGTTAAGTGCGCTTGGTCTTTTGGGTATGACACTGTTTATTGAGATATTTGTGTACCCAGAATATTACTGGCAGCATGTCACTTGGGCATCAGCTCTAATCTTCATTATAGCCATGGGTGCGGGGAAAATTTCGGTTGATAGCCTTATCAGACGTAAACTTAAGTAGGAGTTTTCAAAAAATTGTTATCCTTTGGGGTTGAAATAGATTGACCCCAAGCGCATTTAGTTAGAAATTATGGCCAATAACAACAATATTATTGGTATTTGTTTACATATTTAATGATGTATTCAGTAGTGTTTGGGGTGTGAATATGGATGAGACTGACCGAAAAATCCTTAATTTGTTGCAAAAAGATGCAACATTAAGCACTGCAGAAATTGCAGACGCTGTTGGGCTCTCTACGACACCCTGTTGGCGCCGTATTCAAATCCTTGAACAAGAGGGCTATATTACGCGCCGTGTCGCTCTGGTTGATCGGAATAAGATCAATGTTCCCTTGGATGTGTTTGTGGCTATTCGAACCAACGAACATAATTGGGAGTGGTTGGATGAATTTGCTGAAATATGCTGTGCATTCCCCGAGGTGGTCGAACTATACCGAATGAGCGGTGAAATTGACTATTTAATGCGTGTCGTTGTGCCAGATATGGCAGCGTATGACGTGTTTTATAAAAGCCTGATTAAAAAGGTGCAGTTAACGGATGTTTCTTCCTCCTTCGCTATGGAACGCATAAAATATACCACGGCTTTACCGCTGGATTACGCCGTTGGCACGGCCAAAGGCCGACGAAAAAGGACGTAATGGTGGACGCAAGCCTCGCAGCTCCAGCCATTAAGCAGGAAATCTTTTTGGCCGACTATTGTCCGCCTCAATTTGAAATTAAGTCCACGAATTTAACATTTAAGCTGTTTCAAACTTACGCCGAAATCACGGCAATTAGTGAATTCAGTCGTGTCAGTGACCATCAAGCATCGCTTTGCCTGAACGGCAGTCCCCATATGGAATTGCTGTCTGTTGCCGTTAACGGCAAGTCTTTGTCTGAGGGCACCTATACGCTTGGCCCTGATAGTCTATCGATAAAGGCCCTTCCTGCTCAGTTTGAATTAACAATTGTTACAAAGGTGTATCCTCATGAGAATACGCGGCTGGAGGGCCTATATTACTCGGGTGGAAATTTTTGTACTCAGTGCGAAGCAGAGGGTTTTCGCCATATTACCTATTTCCTTGATCGTCCTGACGTCCTAACCCGTTACCACGTTCGGATTGAGGCTGATAAAGGTGCATGCCCCGTCTTATTGTCAAATGGCAATCCAGATGTGGTGGGGGATTTGCCAGCAGGCCGGCATTTCGCTGAATGGGATGACCCACATCCAAAACCCTGTTATTTGTTTGCGCTAGTTGCGGGGGACTTGGCCGTAAATAGTGACACGTTTGTGACGCGTTCAGGCCGGATGGTTCAGCTGAATGTCTTTGTGCAAGCGGATGATGTGCGTAAAAGCCACCATGCTTTGCTGTCGCTTAAACGTGCAATGCTGTGGGACGAAGAATGCTACGGGCTTGAGTATGACCTTGATGTTTATAACATTGTAGCCGTTGCTGATTTTAATATGGGCGCGATGGAAAACAAGGGCCTGAACATCTTCAACACAAAATATGTGTTAGCAAGCACCGAAACCGCAACCGACGCTGACTTTGACCATATTGAGGGCGTGATCGGCCACGAATATTTCCATAATTGGACCGGTAACCGGGTCACATGTCGGGATTGGTTTCAGCTTAGCTTAAAAGAAGGCCTGACAGTATTTAGAGATCAGGAATTTTCCTCTGATATGGGTAGTCGCTCGATCAAGCGCCTTGATGATGTTCGGGTTTTACGGATGCTACAGTTTTCCGAGGATGCAGGGCCTCTTGCGCACCCCATACGGCCGGAAAAATATATAGAAATCAATAACTTCTATACCTCTACAGTCTATAATAAAGGCGCAGAAGTGATCCGCATGATGCATATGCTTATTGGTGCTGAGGCCTTCAGGCGCGGGATGGATCTTTATTTTGAACGTTTTGACGGACAAGCTGTCACGTGTGAAGATTTTATTTGCGCGATGGAAGACGCTAGCGGAAAAAATTTAAAGCAGTTCAGGCTGTGGTATCAGCAGGCAGGCACGCCTGTCGTGCGTATAAGCCGCAGAACAGATGGTTCTTCCACCTACTTAACTCTAGAGCAATCCTGCCCTGCAACCCCGGGCCAACCTTCAAAAAAAGCCAACCATATGCCAATCTTACTTGGGTGGCTGGACAAATTTGGTAATCAACTTACTCCAACATGTTCGAGGGGCGGCATTTGGAGGGATGATGGCTGTTTGTTGGAACTGACAGAACCGCGTCAAACGTTTGAGTTTCGGGGGCTTCCGGACGGGGCTACGCCAAGCTTGCTTAGAAAATTCTCTGCTCCGGTAAAACTATTTGATGATTTCACACCAAACGAGCATGCGCTCTTAATGCAGCATGATGTTGATGGCTTTGCCCGATGGGAAGCCGCACAGGCCTTATCAAGCAGCATTTTAATGGCCAAGTTGAGGGATGAGGATACTTCTGACGCCGAGAAAATATACTGTCGCGCTTTTTCTTCTATCTTATCAGACAGATCAGAAGACCCAGCCCTTGCGGCTGAATTATTAAACTTGCCAAGCGAAATTTATATCGGCCAGCAAATGCAACGCATTGATGCCGCCGCTATTCAGCGCGTGCGAGCCCAGATGAACGACCTACTTGCTAAGAAAAACCATAAGGGTATTCTCCAGCGCTATGCAGAGCTGAACACTACAGAGCCCTATAGCCTAGAACAATCAGAAAAAGGACGACGACGGTTGCGGAATATCTTGCTGGGTTTCATTGCAAGACTGAAATGTGGTGAAGAAATATTGTTGTCGCACCTAAACAATGCGAATAATATGACAGACAGAATAGCAGCCTTAAGTTTGATTGCGCATAATGATTTTTCTTATAGAAACTCTGTTCTTGATGAATTTTATCACACTTGGGCATCCGATCCTTTGGTGATTGATAAATGGTTTGCTGTACAGGCTAATAGTGCGCGCAGTGACGTTTTGGAACAAGTAAAAGCACTAGCAAATCATTCCGCTTTTTCACTTGAAAACCCAAATAGATTACGCTCACTGGTTTCTACCTTTGCAATGTTAAATCAGGCAGGATTTCATGGTAACGATGGCGCAGGTTATCGTTTCTTAGGAGAAATGATCATTGCGGTTGACGCGATCAACCCACAGACGGCTGCGCGACTTGTGGCGCCTCTTGGTCGTTGGGGGCGTATGCCTGAGGCTTCGGCCTCTTTAATGAAGGACACACTTACTTGGATATTGGGCAGCAAGTCTATTAGCGATGATGTTCGAGAACTGTGCAGTAAGTCCATTCAGTAAAAAACTTGGACAGTTATAACTTTGGTTAGATATGACACTGATTCGGTTAAAAATAGAATATGAACAGCTATTCCGGGTAATTATTTGGTATGATGTCATGCTGAGTTGATAATTTTTTGAAAATCTAAGGTTTATTAGTAATTGAAATCATTAGAAAAAAATAATTTAAACTGTGACCTAAAAAAAACCTACTTGGCAACGGTGTTGGTTCGGGTCTATAGGCTAGCCGGGGGGTGGTCGAGTGCCTATAATTAAAGTGCCAATCACCGGAAAGACATTGTCATGATTAAAGTTCCAGACCCCATTGATACACATGTGGGGCAGAGAGTCCGTGCCCGCCGCAAGATGCTAGGTTTATCACAAACTCAACTTGGCAAAGAATTGGGTGTAACCTTCCAACAAGTGCAAAAATACGAACGCGGGACCAATCGCATTGGATCAAGCCGTTTATTCCGCATGTCTACGACACTAGACGTGCCGGTTGCATATTTTTTCGAAGGGGCAGAAACAAAACTGCCGGGTTATAATGATGCGCTAGGATCTCTTGATGGGGATGTTTTTGAGCGTCAGGAAACTAAAGAGCTCATTGAAGCATATTATAGAATTGCGGATCCTCGCATTCGTAAAAAAGTATTAGGCTTAGCTCGATTGCTTTCCAGCGGGGTCGATGAATACGGCATGTAGGCCTAATTCAAAGATATAAGAAAAAAGGCAGGAAAATCCCTGCCTTTTTTTATTTGTGATCACTGCTTTATGCTGCTTTTATTATCCTCTTTTTACGCCGTCTTTCTCGCCGCGCCAAAAGTATCAGTCCAGGAACCAGCAAAAAGAAAGCTTCAGGTTCGGGAACTGTATAGATATTGATAATAGCAGTATCGAGACTTGTTAAGATGATATCACCCGGCAAAAACAAGGTGCCGCCGTTCTGCGAATTGATGTTGATGATCTCGCCATTTTCGAGAAGTCGTCCATCAAAGCGTATGACTGATGAAATATTGACATTACCTTCTTGATCAAATCTTGTGCCTTCACCGGTTTGAACAAGCAATTGCTGGCCAGTACCGATTTCCTCACCATTTAAAATCCATACAATTTCAAACTCTGATGTATCAGTTAGTGAGCAGACAAACTCTTCCTCAAACGTAGAGCCACATCCATCAAGCAGAAAATCTTCACCCAAGAGTACTGGATCATAGACTTCGTCTGCGCCGCCGCCAGCATCCAGAACCAACTCTTTGGTCTCAATAACATCTTCTGGCGGAGGAGGTGGAGGTGTTACATCCACAGGAGGTTCCTCCACAGGTGGCTCGACCGGAGGTTCCACAGGATCCTCAACTGGAGGTTCGGCAGGTGGTGTAACGGGGTCTTCAACTGGAGGCTCCACAGGCGGATCAACCGGGTCTTCAACTGGAGGCTCTACCGGTGCCGGTGTTGGATCGGGTTCTGGCGCCGGATCGGGTGTCGGCACAACAGGATCAGGTTCTGGCACTGGATCAGGAGCAGGGACAGGGTCTGGTGTAGGCTCTGGAGCAGGCTCAAGTTGAACAACATCTTCAGCAACGACATCCACAGCGTCTTCAGTTGTTGGCGCCGTAGGGTCTGTAGCGGCGACAGTTGTGGTCGTGTCTTCTTGTTGAGCTGTTTCCTCTGTTTGCGTAGGAACGCCTAAGGCAGCTTCTGTTGCGGCTTGTGCTTCTTCTTGCGCCGTTTCAACTGCCGCTGCGCCTTCCTCGGAGGGTAGGCCGTTTGCATTATCCTCAAAAACAGTTTCAACGCTGACAATGGCAGGGTTAGCAGTCATCACTTCGCGAGCGTCTGTTGGGATACCCTCCGCTGCGGGGGCCACCTTTTCGACGAATTCAACTAATTCTTCCTGAAGTTCCTCAATAATATCAACGTCAGGTTCTGGGTAGATAATAACGGCTGTCACATAGGTATCTTGCCCGCCTAGCTGCCTGAAGCTAATACGCAATGTGCCGTCAACGACTTCAGCGCGAGTGACCAACATATAGCCGGTTTCTGTCCTCCGGCCTCCGCCCGTGCCGGACGTTTGATAGAAGGGAGCAAAATCCCCTGCTTTGGCTAGAGGTTCGATCAAGCGCATGGATTGCAGAGCATAACCTGCGTCGTTTCGGTTTGTTGCAAGAAGCATATCAGCCGACAAAGCTCCGGCTGTGACGGTGCCTCTCATACTGTATAGTGTATCGCTGCCGCGTGCATCTGATGTGTCTTGCTTTTCAATTGCCTTATCGAAAGCATCGTCTGTTGTTGCCTCATCAGCTGTTCCCGCATCGGACAACCGTCCCGGTCCAGTTGTTGAAAGGCGCATAACGGGAACAAGATCGTCCGTTGCGCGTGTATCGATAACGTTTACTTTTCCGCCGTTACGTTTGAAATCGACCCCAAATGGATAAAGTGGAGAAGTGCCATTGGAACGAGGAGCCGTTAAAATTACTATTCTATATGTTCCATTTTTAAGGCCACTTGCCACAAATTCTTCCGCGTTTCGTACGCCGTTTCGCAAGATAGAAGCCCCGTTTGCACTGCCTTCATTGCTTTTATATTTACCTTGCAACATTTCACTATTAGCACTGACGCGTGTAAATTTTTCGTAGGGCTTCAGCTCTTCTGGGCCAAAGTCCCAACCGATTGCATCGTCACTTAACTCAAAAGACTTATCAAGGACAAACGGTGACAAAAAGGCGCTCCAGTGTGCCCGCGCACCCGCTTCTACAATCAAGTTGGCGGCATCGGTGATGGTGCCCAAATCATAGTCACCAGCCATCAATTCAATTTGCGCAAGCAGGGCACCCATACGGTCCTTCAAGGCATTATCGTCACCGAGCGACTGATTTAGATAGGACTGAACAACTTGAAAACCCCATTCGTCGACCGCCAAAGCCCCTTCAGCCGCTTCTTCCAAGGATACAGAAGGAAAGGTTTCAATACGCGCTTCTACAGGATCACGAATAAGCTCGGCACTCCGCGTGCCGACCAGATAAAAATCTTCATCGCTTTGCCCAGAAGCTGCGCCTGCACCAGTGATGGTTGGGCGCATTATTTTAAGACGCCGAATACCAGGAATTTTTGCTGGTGGAGGTGTTGTCATGACATAAGTAGCAGGAGGAGGTAGTAACCCGTTTCCTAAAACTGGAGGCAAAGTATCATCCAATATTATCAGATTTTCATCAACACTGTTAAGTGCGCCGTACATCATCACGCCAGTGGCAACTGCCGTACCAGTTAACAATGTCGCAATAACCAGTGATTTATTACTTGAAAACATTGGATATTTTACTCCCGCAATCATGGACAAGAAAACACACTATATTAGCGGCTTCTTAAAAATAATGCTAGCCCCCGTATAATTAGGGGACTAAATACTTAAATATAGGCACTTAATAGCACTTATTGGCTGATGAAAGTCTCTCAGCATTATTGCAGCATTATAGCATTAGAATAGAGTAAGAAATTGAATGATATGTTAACGGGTGGCCCATTCGACGATATCCTAAAAGTCGTGTCTGAACAGAAAAGCAGGGCCTTATGTGATGAAGATCTAATATCTAAGCATTTGAATACAAAAGGTTTATCACCTGATACAGGTCTGGGTGAGCTATATTATTGGTTGGCTAATTCTCAGGCAACATCACAGCCTAATGTGGCTCAGGCTCATGTTTGTATTTTGGCCTCTAGTTATAAAGGGACAGATGCATCTGATATTGTTCTTAAGTTTGTCACTAAGGCTTCAAGTGGACAAGTTGCTGTAAATCAGCTTTGTGCTGACCTTGGAATAGGGCTGCGTGTTTTGGAGATGGCGCCTCAAATACCACATCAAATTGGTCAGTCTTGGTCTGAGCTAGACTGCACGAAAGCTGTTGCTTTTGGTATGGAGGCCGGAGCCGCAGGGGGTGATGTTCTTGCCATTAGCGATATAGCTCCAGGAAATGATGCGGGTAAGTTGGCACTTATTGCATCTTGTGTTGAAGATGGCGAGGACTGGTTAAATGCGCTGGCTATTGAGGGCCATGAGACCGCACAATCTGCCACAGTCATGCTTGAAAAATATAGTGGATTTTTGCAAAACCCCTTAGAGGCTCTCCGAATTCTGGGTGGACGAGAAGTGGCCGGTAATCTCGGTGCATTTATTGCGGGAAGAAGCCAAAATTTAGCCATCGTTATAGATGGGTGGTCAGCTATTGCCGCGTACGCCGTACTTGAGAAAATCAAACTAGGGGCAGGCCAACATATCAGGTTAGGTGCCTGTGAAAATGCCCTTCAAAAATGCGCGGCTGATAAACTTAAATTCGTCCCTTTGGTTGGGCACTTCATTGATGCCGGTCCGGGTTGCGGGGGAGCTTTATCGGTCTCAGTCTTAAAGGCGGCTGTCGATGTTGCTTTATAGATTAAAGGCAATTGCTTAAAGATAATGCAAAAGCATGAAACTATTCAGGGACTTGTGCTTAAGGTCGCAAGGTTTTAGGCTGCGAATTGAAGTGGCCTCTTATTATTCTAATCGCAACTTTGTTGTTTAGTAAAATCACCCATGCCTTCTTGAAGGACGTAGAAATAGATGGTTCGTATATTTCGCCACTATGTTTCCCCAGTGAAACTTGCTCTTGCGCTTACCGATACGTTTGGTGTGCTTGGGGCAGTTTTTCTTGCGGAATGGGCTCGCTATACAGCACTAGGCCTTGATGCTGGCAGTGTTGCCTGGCCAGCAATCGTTGCAAAAATAATGGTGCCATTCGTGATGATACCCGCACTTCTCAGCGTTGGTGGCTATCATTCTGATGCAATACGCGATAATCGTGTTTTCATAGTGCGACTGTTTCTTGCGCTCCTTCTGACAAGCATAAGCTTAGCGGCATTTTTGTATCTTTTGCCTATGTTACCCTTGTGGCGGTCTATTTTGGTTTTGACGATGCTTTTTTCTGGCATTGTCATTCTTGGAATTCACTGGGCATTTTTGTCTTTTGGTGGCAGCGATTTTCTTAGTCATCGTGTGTTAATTCTGGGGGCAGGGGAAAAGTCTCTTGAATTGAAAAAATTCGCTGAGACTACACCAGAGGCGGGGTTAAATATTATTGGCACTGTACAAATGCCGGGCCAGAAATCTTTTGTTGAGGATGCGGTAGAGCTTGATGATATTAACCATCTTGATAGCTTCGCCCATAGCAAACACGCTGAATTGATCTTGATTGCAGATACCGCTTCAGAGGACCTACCACTTGAGGCCCTTATCGCCTGCAAACTGACAGGAATTGAAATTAAAGATCGTTTATCTTTCTTAGAACAAGTTAGGGGGTATGTAGATTTATCCTCGGTTCAAGCGGAATGGATTATATTTTCAGATGGGTTTCGTGGCGGGACAGCTTTAGAGCTGGCGACGAAACGTACCTTAGATGTTGCCATTAGTCTCTTAACTTTGATCTTAACATCGCCGATTTTATTGCTTGCGGCTGTCGCTGTGCGACTGACAAGCCGTGGACCGATATTCTATAGACAAGAGAGAACGGGTCTTCACGGCAAACCGTTTGGGCTGTTAAAGTTCCGCAGCATGGTTGTGAACGCTGAAAAGGAAGGTCACCCCGAGTGGGCTAAGAAGTCTGATCCTCGTATCACCTTGGTCGGTGGATTTTTGAGGCGTAGTCGTATTGATGAATTGCCTCAGATTGTCAACGTGTTGAAAGGAAATATGAGCTTCGTTGGGCCGCGCCCTGAACGGCCATATTTTGTGACACAGCTGGAAAAGGATATTCCTTTTTACCGTGAACGGCACTGTTTAAAACCGGGCATCACAGGATGGGCGCAAATACGGTATCCTTACGGTGCTTCGTTTGAAGATAGTCGCCGGAAACTAGAATATGACCTATATTATATAAAGAATTATTCCGTTTTTTTGGATATATTGATAATCTTACAAACCCTAAGAGTAGTATTATTTCCGGTTGGTGTTCGCTAACCTAAATCAAGTGATGCATTGCTGGAGTGTGCAAATGTTTAAGACAAGTCGTAGGTTCATTTCGCATGCGGTGATCGCTGTGATAATGACAGCTTCTGTACCGGCATTTGCGCAAAGCAAAGCGCCTGACCCGTTCCTTGAGGTTCAGCAGTTATTTGAGGCACGACAATATAAAGAAGCGAAAGAGCTGCTCACATCTATGAATGTTAGAGGTGATCAGGCTGTCGAAAAATACTTGTGGCTCTCTAAGGTGCAGTTGGAATTGGGGGCAGGAATTGCTGCTGAAACCGCGATTGACCGTGCCCGAGAGCTTACGGCTGATTATGCAAGTACGGCAGTTCCATATGCCAAGGCATTGTTGGTGCAAGGAAAATACCGCGCAGCCCTGAAGGCTATGAGCGGCGTGAACATTCCAGCAAACATGCAAGAT
This sequence comes from Kordiimonadales bacterium, assembly GCA_015485385.1. Lineage (GTDB taxonomy): Bacteria > Pseudomonadota > Alphaproteobacteria > Sphingomonadales > Kordiimonadaceae > Kordiimonas. The sequence goes on from WFTS01000123.1 coordinate 22,628, forward strand.
CAAGCCTATATCGTGTCCGGAGATGCAAATTTTGCACTACGGGATTATGACAAATCGAGACGCGATTATAATTTGGCCATTGCCGCGAATGACCGCAATTTCCAGCCTTATTTGGGTCTTTCAAGGCTTGCGCTGCAGGGAAGCGACCTTAAGAGCGCTGAAAAGTTTGCCAAAATCGCTGAGGAGCGTGCGCCAGATAATACGATGGTGCATTATACTCTTGGGCTGATTAGCCGCTACATGGGGGACCTTAAAACTGCAGAAGCGCATTTTTTAACGTCTGTCCGGCTATTCCCCGAAAACTTGATGGCAAATATTGAGCTTGCGAGCCTGCGTATTAACCAGAACCGTATCGAAGAGGCTGAACAGTATCTTGATACAGTCTTCACGGCTTCGGCCAATCAACCTATGGCGATCTATTTATCTGCTGTTATTTTAGCGACAAAGGGCGAGTATGAAGAGGCTGAACTGCTTTTGCAGCGTGTTCGTTCGCTGACGGAAAATTATTTGCCTGCCGTCTATGTGAGGGGTTTGGTTGCCTATCAGCTTGGAAAGAATAAAGTCGCGGTTGAGGCTCTGACAAAAGTATTACAAGTCAGGCCTCAAAGTAAGCCTGCAAGAATGGCCTTAGCTGGGGCCTACACGAACCTCAAGCGCCCCAAAGCCGCCCTTAGCGTATTAGACCCGCTTTTAAAGTCAGAGACCTTAGTTGATACAGCGGTTCTTTCAATGGCGGCTGCAGCGGCGGTTTCATCTGGAGATTTAAAGAGGGGCGAGCAACTATATCAGCGCATTTCTGATATGCGCGACAGTGGTGCTGCCCCTTCTGTAAGCGGTGTCACATCCAAGCTCGCTATGGCGCAATTCGTAACAGGTGATACGCAGGCGGCTATTACAACAATTTCCAACGCAGCTGCAGGAATTGGCACGCAGATCAGAGAACTAGGCGTGATGGCAAGCATGCAAATCCGGAATAAAGACCTAAAGGGTGCTGAAGCGACTATTTCTAAAATTCTGGAGACCGCTCCAAATCGAGCACTTGGCTATAATATGCAGGGAACATTAGCGTTCCGGACTGGGGATTATCAAGCTGCGGTATCCTCTTTTGATCAGGCCTTAGACCGAAATCCTGAATATTACTCAGCCTTGCGTAATAGGGGCTTGTCTTATTTTAGACTTGGGGCCTACGACAAAGCAGAGGATGACCTAAAGCAGTTGTTAAAACAGCAACCTAATGATGCGCGCTCTAAAGCCGTGCTTGCTAAGACGTTATTGACCGTTGGAAAAGCGGACGAAGCGGTTGCGTATTTTAAGGATGCTCTTAGGTCCATCCCTAATTCATTGATCCTTTCCGCCGATTATTCACAGGCTCTTGCTGCCGCGGGTAATACGATGCGGGCGATTGAACAAGCGCGCTTTACAGCTAAAAAAGCAGCAGATCGACCTGAAATTCTTAGACAAATGGGGATACTGTTGTTGGATCTTGATCAACCAAGGGCTGCGGAAAGGCCTTTGTCGCGTCATGTTGCTTTTTTCCCAAATTCAGGAGAGGCCCATTTATTACATGGCCGCTCTTTGTTGAAAATGGGGCTTTATACCGGGGCCAAAATATCTTTCCTGCGTGCCAAGGATGCGCGTGAAGACAAGCCTGATACAGGTCTCATCGCTTGGTATTTATTCGCCTCAGATGCTTTGGCGCATAAGGAAAGGAAGGCGATGGAACAATTAGCGGCCCTTGATGTCCATAAAAGGCCAGCGGATATTTCGGCTGCAATTGTCGGGGAAATGCTTTTGCATTCTGGTTTACCGAAAGAAGCCGAGGCCTCTTTCAGGGCAGCAATCAAGAATGAAGTTAACAGCGATTTGGTAATTGGATTGGCTGAAGCCCTGAGTGCACAAGATCAAGATCAAGAAGCGATCCAATTGCTTCAAGAATATCTTCAAGAACAGCCTGAAGATCGCTTTGTACGGGCGGACCTCGGAGCCAGATTGATTAAAGCTAAGAATTTTGAGGCTGCCGCCGAACAGTATCGGGCTATTCTTAGAAACGGTGTGGCAGATGCAAAAACTACGGCGCGCCTCGCGTCGGTATATTTGCGCCTGAAAAATAATAAAAGCATTAAATTAGTAGAGCAGGCCTATTTAATGTCACCGGACGAGCCATATATTTTAGATACGTATGGCTGGATTATGCTGCAAGCTGGCAGAGACACAGAAAAAGCCATAAAAGCACTGGAGAAAGCTGTGCGCCGTTCTCCGGGATCAGCGCTGTATAAATATCATCTTGGCATGGCTTATTTGGCTCAGAACAGGACAGTAGATGCGCGCAGGGTTCTTTCTCAGGCTCTAAATTTAGATCCATCATTCGAGGGGGCGGAGGAGGCTGCAAGACAGATACGCCTGCTTGAAAGCTATCAGAAATAAGGCTTCTCAATCTATGGCCAAGCGCCCTCTTAATATATTGGTTTTTTCGTCTCTCTTTCCGCATAAGGGTGAGCCTACACTTGGTATTTTCGTGGAAAATAGGCTACGGCATTTGCTCGCTGATACAGATTTAACGGCGACTGTCATAGCCCCCGTTCCGTGGTTTCCTTTTAAGGCAAATATATTTGGGAAATATGCTCGTGCCGCGAGAGCAGACGCGATTGAGATGCGCGGCGGTCTTACCATTTATCATCCTCGATATTTGGTTATACCAAAGGTAGGCATGACCTTAACGCCATACTTTATGGTGTGGAGTGCAATTTCCTGTGTTCGAAAGCTCATCCGAAAAGGCAATAAATTTGACCTGATAGATGCGCATTATCTGTATCCTGACGGTGTTGCGGCGGTAAAGTTAGGGGCGCACTTAAATGTGCCAGTTATTGTGACAGCACGAGGTAGTGATGTGACAGAAATTGCATTAATTGAGGCTCCGGGAAAGCAGATCAAAAAAGCCGTAGATCATGCCGATCATATAATTACTGTTAGTGAAAATTTACGGTGTGACCTTATTTCTATGGGGGCTGATCGGGATAAAATTACAACGCTGCGTAACGGTGTAGATTTAAACCGTTTTCTCGAAACAGATCGACTAAAAGGGCAACAGCAATGGGGGCCAGGCCCAATTATGCTTTTCGTTGGGTGGCTTATCCCACGAAAACGACTGGATTTAGTGTTAGAGGTCACGGCGCGTGTCCCGAACCTTAAAACATTGATTGTTGGTGATGGGCCACTGATGTCACAGTTGAAAGCACAAGCTCTGGCTATGGGGATTACGGAGCGCGTTGTCTTTGTGGGGCAAAAAAATCCGGAGGAAATGGCGTCGATTTACAGTGCTGCAGATATTTTATTATTACCGTCAGATCGGGAGGGGTGGGCCAACGTTCTTTTAGAGGCAATGGCCTGCGGAACACCTGTGGTTAGCAGGGCTATTGGTGGCGCTCCGGATTTAATTACCCAAGACGAGGCTGGCAGAATAGTTGATAGTGATAATCCTAAAGATTTGGCTGATGCAGTTAATGACTTGCTAGAGACTTTACCGCCTCGCAAATCCACGCGTGCCTTTGCTGAAAAATTTGATTGGAAAGCAACCTCGGCTGGGCAGTTTGCAATTTTTCAAGCGGCTGTGAAGAGCCATCAAAAGCGTACAGATACAAAATGATGCTGGAATTACCATGAACAAAAATATTGGGCCTGTGCTGGTTACAGGAGGTGCTGGTTATATTGGCGGGCAAACTGTTTTATGTTTGCTGGATCAAGGCATTGAGGTTGTTGTTCTTGATGATTTGTCCACAGGACGCATTCATCCCTTTCATAAAAAAACAAACTTCTATGAAGGCCGAGTTCATGATCAGCCATTGGTTGAGAAAATCTTAAACCATCATTCTATCAAATCGATTTTGCATTTCGCAGGATCTATTAA
>WFTS01000124.1 GCA_015485385.1 Kordiimonadales bacterium
GACACAGCAACCACTAAAACCGGGCACAGCCGCCACTTAAAGACGGGACGCAGCGGCCACTAAAGGTCGGGCAAGGCGGCCACTAAAACCGGGTACAGCCGCCACTAAAGATCGGACACAGCCGCCACTAAAACTGGGCACGACAACCACTAAAGACGAGGCACAGCGGCCACTAAAGATCGGGCACGACAACCACTAAAGACGAGGCACAGCGGCCACTAAAGATCGGGCACAGCAATCACTAAAGCCGGGCACAGCGGCCACACCAAAAAAGAGGCATAAGCGCGTTTTGCGTGTTGTAGCCAATATAAATCTCACAAATTAACCATAATTAATCAAATATAATCAATGGGTTAAGTCGAATTTTCTTTTTCTACTTGAATTAGAATTAGAATTCTGGTTCTAATTTGGAAACAGGGCAGAGGGATTTTAATTCTCCGGTGTTTTTCTGGTGCTTATTCGGTGTTTCTTTGGGGATGTTGTTGGTGCTGATCGGGAGTTACCTCAGTCGGTAGACGTTAGCCGAGTGAGTTGCCCCGTCGGAGAGCGTTGGCCGAGAGGGAGTTGTCTCAGATGGAAGGCATTGGCCGGAGGAGTTGCCCGGTCGGAAAGCGTTAGCCGAGAGGGAGTTGTCTCGGCCGGAAGGCGTTAGCCGAAGAAGTTGCTCGGTCGGAGAGCGCTAGCCGCGTGAATTGTCTCAGCCGGAAGGATGGGCAATGCGAACAGGTTCGCGCTTGGGGGCATGGTTCGGGCTGCATGGCTTGCGGATCGTCTGTTCGGGGCGTCTGTTCGGGGCGTCTGTCTGGTCGTCTTTTGGGGCCGTATGGTTCGGGTTTAGGTGGGAATTAGGCGAGTGCCTAGTGTAAAAGGGAGTTTTGTATGACAGTGATGACAGCAAGTTTAAAATCAGACGGTGAAGCGCCTTGGCTCTATTCTAAATGGGTGGAACCCCCGGCTCAAGACAGGTCAGAACGGACCTTTTTCCGCTTTCTCGATGCCGCCGAAGCCTTGTTGGCCAAACGTCATTGGCACGAAGTTTCGGTCCAAGATATTGTCAAAAATGCGCACGCCTCGGTGGGTAGTTTTTACAATCGTTTCACCGATAAAACCGCCTTGCTGCACTGTCTTGACGACCGTATCGGCGAAGAATGCGAACTCACGGTCATAGGCTTGATTGACGAATTAGAACACTGCCCCGCCTTGGTTGCAGACGCCCCCGGCCTTGTGGTTAGCCTATTGATGCGCCTGTGTACAAAACGCGCGGGTGTTATTCGGGCGCTGGATATGGCGCGCAAGATGGATGCAAGCGATAGCTTTTCGGGTATGGGGCCTCGGTTTGACGGCGCACTTTTGATGCTGGCCAGCTTTCTAAAAGGCCAAAATAGCGCGCTGAATAGTCATGCAGACGATGCGATTGTGCGGGCATTCCGCGAAACTTTCTGGTTGGCGCGGGAAAACCTTCTGTATGAAAAAGGCCAGTTTGACGACCGGGCGCTACATCAGACACTGATGAACCATTTTTACGTTAGCCTGAAGGGGTAATGCCGCACGCTTGAACGGTTAACCCGCACGTTTGAACGGTTAAGGCCGCAAGCTTGATCGGTTGACGCCGTATGGCTTTGGTGTGTAGGCGCTTGGCAGGTCTGTTAACCGGCTTTGCCTTTCACATAACAATACCGCGAGCCTGTTGCAGGGCAGGGCTTGAAGTCTGTAGCATTATCTTTTGGTGATATTATCATGAAAGCCTCTTGAAGGACGTATGATGCACCTACCGCAAGGCTTTAAATTCCATCCTGCGCAAGACGGTGTTGTGCGCTTGGTCTTTGACCGTCCACTTGACGCGCATATGGCGGCTTTGTTGCTTGATGCTTTTTCCGCTAGGCTGAAATCTGGCATGGATAAACTGTTGGTGGACCGCCGCAACCAAGAATTTTCCACCAAGCCTATTGAGGCTGTGGCGTTCGGAAAGCAGCTTGGGATACGGCTTGCAGGCTACAGCGTTCGGGTGGCGCTTTTAAGCAATTCAGAGCAACCAAAGGATGATCTGGTCGCTGGCCAAGTGTTCGAAGCAGGTGTCCCCATGGCGCAGTTTAGCTCAGAGAATGAGGCTCTCGCTTGGCTGGAGGGGGAAATTCAGTAAGGCGGGTTGCTAGGGTTGCTTGGGTTTCTTGATTTTGTGGTTTTCAGCGCTTGGGTTTAGCTGGTGTTGCGGGTTTTTAGGGTCAAACGCGGGTGGCATGAACCCTTTTAAAGATGGCTTAAATAGGCCTCGATTTCAGCCTCTACACCCTTGCAGACGGCCTCAAACTGCTCGCTTTGTTTCAAAATGGCGGTTCTGTCACTATCAAGAGCATAAAGCTCCATATCGCGGGCTAATTCAGCCAACTGGATTGCGCCGACTTGTTGGCAGCACCCTTTGAAACTATGGGTATGCCTGCGCAGTTGCTCTAGGTCGCCAGAGACAGCGGCGTCAAGTAGGGACGGCAGTGTCTCTTGAGAGAAAGTAAGATAGCTGTTTAACAAGGTTGCCAGTTCGGGGCCTTGAATAAGGGCCTTCAGGCCATCAACCACTTTAAAATCTACATAGTTAGATGTGGCGTGGCTGCCGTCTTCTGGGGTGGCTTGCTTTTCGGGAAGCCATTTGGCCAGCATTTTCTCTAGGTCTGTTATCTGAATGGGTTTGGACAGATAGTCGCTCATGCCCGCCTTTAGGCAGCGGTCGCGGTCGCCAGCCATCGCGTTTGCGGTAAGCGCAATGATGGGGGTCGGCGAGACCCGGCGCTCCTGTTCATCGGCGCGGCGGGCCTTGGTGGCTTCAAACCCATCCATTTCGGGCATTTGGCAATCCATAAACACCAGATCAAAACCCTGTAGGCGCATGTGGCTTAGGGCCTCCAAGCCGTCACCGGCGGTGGTGATGGTGCATCCGAATTTATCCAGCATGCTTTTGGCAACCATTTGGTTCACCGCATTGTCTTCCACCAGCAAAATATGAGTATCAACCAGCTTTAAGGTGCCGTTTTTATGCTCGGATTTTTCTTTCAAGGAATGGCGCGTTAACAAGGGGGCTGAAAGCATTTCTGCGTCTGATTTATCATCTTGGGCAGCTTGGTCGCCATTAGCGGCGGTTTTATCTGTCTCTTTTTCAGCCGACCATACAGCGCTTAGCAGGGTCGGGACTTCGCCGTGGAAGACAGGCTTGGGCAGATAGCCTTTTACGCCGAGCGTTTTCCAGCGCGCACCATCGCCTGAACGCGGGGCAGAGGTCATTAAAATGGACGGTAAAAAGGCCAGCGTTTCATCGCTTTGGATTGCGCGCAATAGCATAGACCCATCCATGCCGGGCATACGGTCATCGGTGATCATCAGATCAAAGGGGGCGTCATCAAGCATGGCCTGACGCAGGACCAGCAAGGCTTCTGCTCCAGATGAAACTTCGGTAATATGGGTGCCAAGCCCCCGCAGCTGTTCCGCTGCGATCAAGCGCGCAGCCTCGCAGTCATCAACGATCAATATCTTCAGATCAGCCAAAACCGCTGGATCATGCGGGGGGGCTGTGTCTTCGATTGTCTCTCCATACGCCAGTTTGGCCGTAAACCAGAAGCTAGAGCCTTCGCCCGGTTTGCTTTCAAGGCCGATCTTGCCGCCCATCAGCTCGGCCAACTTCTTACAGATAGCCAGCCCTAGCCCGGTGCCGCCAAATTTGCGGGTGATACTGGTATCGGCTTGGTCAAATGCCCCAAAGACAGCGGCTTGTTTGTCTTCAGCGATGCCGATGCCAGTATCTTGTACCGTGAAGCGTACATGAGTTTGATCTCCCACCTCAACAGCGGTATCGCCATCAGTTTCGTCAAGCCCAATGGTTAATATCACATAGCCGTCGTTGGTGAATTTGATCGCGTTGGATAGCAAGTTCAAGAGTATTTGGCGAATACGCCCCGGATCGCCGATGATCATATGACCGCAGCTTAGATCATAGCGCAGCAATAATTCGATCCCGTTTTCGTGGCATTTTATCGCCATTACTTCGACAATATCTTCCACCAACTGTTTCAAATCGAACGGCAGCAATTCCAATTCTAGTTTGTCTGCTTCCACCTTGGACAGGTCCAGAATATCATTCACCAGTTCAAGCAGGGCTTGGGCAGAGGACATGGTGGTTTCGGCAAAATGGCGCTGTTTTTCGCTTAGGGCCGTGTCTAATAACAAGCCGCTTGTGCCGATGATACCGTTCATGGGGGTTCGGATTTCGTGGCTCATGTTGGCCAGAAAATCTGATTTGCTTTGGTTTGAGGCTTCAGCGGCGATGCGAGCGTCTTTTAGGTCAACTTCTATTTGCTGACGCTTTTCGGCCATGTCATTTAACGCGCGCGCTAAAACGCCCAGTTCGTCGGTGCGGCCTTGATCGTCAATTCGCTGGTGAACCCCGCTGCTGGCAAGGCGTTTTACGGATTGGATAATTTTAGATAATGGCTCAGTGATGCTGGCACCGGCGACATAAGCCAAGGCCCCGCCGACAAGTAAACTTATGACCGTAAGGCCGATGATCAATTGATATGTGCGCGCTATTAGGGCCTGATTGTCGGCTTGTTGCTTGTTTATCAAAGCATGTCCGTCGGTTTCCATTTCCTCGAATAAACGCCGGATTTTGCTGAAATATTGCTCACTGTTCGCGCGCTCGACGAAGGCAGCCATGTCCTTCATGTTTTTGCTTATGCCAATGTCACGCCGCAGAGCGATATTTTTATCGGCAACATCGGTTTCCCACTGGCGAACAAAGGCTTCGGCCTTATCCAATTTATCAGGGTTTAGCCCCAAATCAGACACTTTTTCCCGCAGGAGTTTCAGGTGGCTATAGGTTTCTTTTTTAGCGTCCTGGTAGGGGGTAAGGAACGCATCTTTGCCCGTAAGCAAATAGCCGCGCATACCTGTTTCCATATTCAATATAGAGGATAAAACTTCTTGTGCATCATGCTGTACGGCCTGAGTTTGCGTGACCAAATGGCTGGTATTTTCAATGGCATCAAGGCTGCGAACGACAAAAACCCCCATAAAGATCATAAAGACCATGGGCGCAAGAAATCCGATAAGTAATTTTTGTTTGGTTGGCATGTTGCGAAACATGTCGGTCGGCATCCTAAATTTACTAAACTATACTCTATGTGCGCGCTTACCATGATAGCCGGGGCTTAAGATTGCCTTAATGGCCTTAATGTTTTTTCAACATATTCCCTATAAACTGATCATAAATCACGCCTATGACCGGATCAAAGATGCAAACGCTGCCGAATTCATATCTGGAGACACTTCAAAAAGGCCGCCGAACCGGCGAAGCAGATGTGGCACATTACAGCGTACGGGACCCTTACGAAGCATCGGATTTGGCGCAGGCAATCGCAGCAGGCTACGGTGGTTCAAGCCGAATTCGGCTGGGGCTTTGCGAGTTATTGATGAACGCTATCGAGCACGGCAATCTGGAAATTGGCTTTGACCTGAAAACGATCCTTTTGGATCAGGGCTCTTATATGGATACGCTGGAATTTCGCCTTGCAAGTCAGCTTTATGCTGGGCGTCATGTGGATTTGTTTGTGGAAACCCTTCCGCAAAAAGCCCGCTTCACTGTGGTGGATCAGGGCAAAGGTTTTGATCCCACACCGTTTTTGGCCAATGCTGATGAACCGTCTGTTCTACCCCACGGTCGGGGGATTATTTTGGCCTCACGCACCTGTTTTGATCAGATGCTTTATAATCAGCTTGGTAATGTGGTTGTTGGGATTTCAAACTTAACTGAGGGCTGCCCCGTTCGGATAAATTAGACCCCGCACCACCCCGCTACCCTCTCACGACCCTGCAT
>WFTS01000125.1 GCA_015485385.1 Kordiimonadales bacterium
CGTGGCGTAGCCAACTTTCCCACAGCAATATATCGCCAACCTTGGGGTCTGCGTAAACAAACGTGCGCATTTCAGTTCGAGCGTCCGCTTTACGCGTTGGGGCTGCCATCATCATGGCAGAGCGTGGGTCTTCAAATTTTATCGCGCCTGCACCCTTTGGCACGGCAACATAGGTTGTGCCGCTGATAGCCTAATTTCCAGTTGAAAGCGCCGCAATTGACGTGGCTTTCATGTATAAATTACCGCAATTGACTGGGGGACAGGCCAAAATATCTCTTCATTGCCGTTGAAAAATTGCACTGGTGTTTGAAACCGACCAACGCTGCAACCTCAATGATAGATAAGTCAGTCTCAATCAGTAGGCGCTTACCTTCCTCAAGGCGCTGTTCTTGGATAAAGTCGGAAATAGTCTTCGAATATTGTGCTTTGAAACCATAAAAAAGTTTATTTCGGTTAATACCAATTAATCGGCTGATTTCAGAAACCGTAGGCGGATCTTTATAGCTGTCCAACAGTATTGATTTTGCTTTCTCCAGAGCTATTTCGTCAGGGCCCGACAGCTTAACGCGACTTATTGGGTCATCCGTGTGAATGAGTTCATTTAAAGCTAGGCATAATAATTCAACGGCCCGGCCGAACACATAAGACAACCTCAAACCGTCCATAAACTTGTTATTTATGATGTCCGCGGTAATTGCATTCAAGCGTGAGGTAAATTCAAACAGCTTATACACACTATCGTCTGGCTCGCTTGACACTGCATTGCGAAGTAAATCTGGCATGTTTTCTATTTTTTGACCGGTTAACTCCACAAGATATTCTGCGGGGCAACAGATTGTCACAAACGTCAATTTTTTGTTGGCCTCTACAGACTCTCGGAGTTTCAAATCCGGCGGGTTATTGATGATACGCCATGACGGGGAAATCGCTTGTACTTCTTGATTTGCAGATAGTTGCATGAGCATGTCCAAAGACAGGCTGAAATTAAACCGAACCAGCGAGCCATCCTGCACGATGAAAGCTTTGTCCTCGTGCCAACAACAGTCAAAAATAAAAACAGAGAGACGATCTTTAAATTCAAAAAACTCCATGCGGCCAGTACCCACTGCTTCATGAAGTTCATAGCTTTGAATTTTCCCCAGTGGACTCTCGACTATCCATTGAGGTTCAGCGCCTGCACCAAGAAGATGCTCTGCTTGCTCTTGGAAATTTGTCCAGTTGAAAATCATCGGCTTTGAAATTTCCTAAATAAAATTTGCTCTGGCAGAAAAATATATCAGCCACAAAAAAATGTGTTTGGCAAATATAACTCTGCGCTCAACAAAAGACTCGGCACGTCTCTCTCCATAATATGTAGCGAGGTTTATTAGGAAGCTCCTGCTTTATGCGTTGTTGATCAGGAGCGATTTATCTTGGGAGGGGTTAATGAAAAAAACTATGCTTGCGTCAACATCCGTTGCTTTACTCGTCAGCACTTTGCCTGCTGTGGCTCAAAGTTCTAGCGGCGCAGAATCAGACTTTTCTCTTGAAGAGATTGTCGTAACCGCGAGAAAAAAAGCCGAGAATATTCAGTCTGTCCCTCTTGCTGTCAGCGCACTCTCCGGAGTCCAAATAGAACGCGCAGGCATAGACTCTTTCGATCAAATATTAAGCACTATTCCGAACGCGAGCCAATCTGGCGGCATATCGGGTGGGCTGCAAGGTTTGATTAGCATCCGGGGTATATCGACGCTTGTTCGGTTTGTCGGCCTTGAAACCGGAGTCGGCTTTTATGTAGACGGTGTCTACACCGGCAGACCAGAAAATTTTAATCAGGATTTAATTGATATCGAGCGCATAGAGGTTTTGCGCGGGCCGCAAGGAGCTGTGTTTGGCAAAAACACTATTGCTGGCGCAATCCATATCATTACCAAACAGCCCTCTGACGAATTCAATGCTTCACTGGAAATGCAGTATGGTAATTATAATCACATGCGTGTGCGCGGTAACGTATCGGGGCCTCTTGTGCCAGGTAAGCTGTCCGCCTCTTTGTCGGCGGGATATGTTAAGAGGGACGGGTATGTCAAAAATATCTCAGGCGCTGGTCCTGACCTTGATACCGCTGATCTTGCGACTTTCAGGGGGAAGCTTAAATTTACGCCCAGCGACACAGCAGAATTTCTCATAAGTGCTGACGCCTTAATTGATAGGGGTAAGCCTTCTTTCTTTGAAGTTTCGGATGTTGCATTTATTGATGACCCCTCTGAAGCGACACCGTTTACGGTTAATCAGGATCAGCCAAACTTTTTGGACAGGGACATTTATGGGCTATCGCTTACCAGTAATATTGATGTGGGCGAAGGCACATGGACAACAATTTTAGGGTACAGAGATTCGTCATTTAAGGCCGGCCTAGATGATGATAAAATACCGTTTCGGTTTTTCGTTGATTCCTTCTCTAGCAATACAAACTTCTTTTCTGCTGAAACCCGCTATTCCGGCGACATAAATGAAAATATCAGTTACCTGGTGGGCGCTTATTATTTTAACCAAAATGCGGATAACATCTCGAATTTTGCATTAGGTGACTTTCTGACCGGCGTCTCTGGTTTTGAGCCGCCCATTGATCTGACAAGTTCCGTTGATACAGAAAGCATCGCGTTTTTCATCAATACTGATATCGCACTCTCTGACCACTTGTCCTTGGAATTAGGTGGGCGGTATGTGAGTGAGAAAAAAGATGCCTTTCACGATCAAAATGATCAAACCGGGATTTTTGGTAGCACTGATTTTGCGGTGTCTAGGACGGATGATGACTTTGCGCCAAACATAGCGCTTTCATATGAAGTGTCCGAAAACATGTTGATATATACCCGTTTTGCACAAGGGTTTAAAAGTGCTGGCTTTAATACAGACTTTGTTTTAGCCGGGGTTTCCAATCTGGAAGTTGAACCTGAACTGGCTACGTCCTACGAAGTGGGAATAAAGTCAGATTTACTAGACAATAGATTGCGTCTGAATCTGGCGGCCTTCACTACAAATTATGACAATTTGCAGCTCTCCCAGATTGTTGGTGCTGGCGTTTCTCTCAATAATGCGGCTTCCGCCAGTATTTCAGGCTTTGAGGCGGAATTTACTGCCGTTGTCAATGAACACTTTGATCTGACGGGCAGTGTAGGATATTTGGATGCTACCTATGATGACTTTACCGGATGCCCGATACCCGGGGCTGAAACTGGGCCAGTTAGCAATGATTGCAGCGGTAATTTTTTAAACCTAGCGCCTAAGTGGTCGGTTGCTATGGCGGCTCAATATACCTATCCAGTGGCAGACAATATGGATTTTGTTCTGCGGGCAGATTGGAACTACCGTAGCCAAGTTTTCTTTGAGCCTCAAAACAGCGAACGCCTGAGCGGAGCAGGTAGAAACCTCTTAAACCTGAGGGCAGGTGTTGTTCAGGAAAGTTGGGAGTTCTTCTTTTGGGCAAACAACTTAACAGATGAAGTGTATGTGAATTTTGCTGATGATCGAAGCGCAATTTTTGTAAATACAACGCAGGCGTTCGGTGCACCGAGGACCTACGGCGTAACCTTGCGACTTAAGTTTCAGTAATCATATCTGATAAAGGCTTTCGTATGTTGAATTTTGATAGCGGCAAAGCAAGTGACATAGCGTGGCTTGCAGATCAAGCATGCACACTTCGGCAGGTTGGGGAAACTATGAAAGTTTTGGTGAACGGCATTGAAATTGACACATGGATAGCATCAGGTTCCGATAAAACATTAGTATTCCTTCACGGCAATTCTGCGTGCAAAGAGGTGTTCCACGAGCAGTTTTGCCATTTTCACGGCCTTGGCTATACGGTTGTTGCTCTTGACTTGCCGGGGCACGGACATTCAGCCAATTCCACCAACCCTGAAGAAGACTATACTGGCACAGCATATGCTCGGCTTATCATTCAACTTCTTGATGACCTCCGCATTAACAAACCGGTTATTGCTGGCTGGTCGCTTGGCGGACATATAGGAATAGAAATGCTGGGCCAAGGGTACGATATAGGCGGCCTATGTTTATTCGGCACTCCCCCTGTGGGGCCAGGCCCGGAGTTTTTCGATCAAGCCTTTCTCAATACTGAGTTTGCCCATGTTACTGGCACAGCTGATGTTAGTCTTAATGAAATGACAGGATATACGAAGGCTCTTTATGGCTCGTTATCTCCAACGCCTGCGTTTTTATTAGCAATTGCAATCCGTACTGTTGGGCTTGCTCGTTCGACAATGCTTGAGCACTGGCTTAGTAACGTTGAAGGGTACAATCAGCGACATCTCGTTAAACACACCGATGTGCCGACCCTTGTTATTCAAGGATTGGATGATCAATTCTGTTCTCCCGAGTATTTGAGATCGCTGGAATGGGGAAATTTATGGTCAGAAAAAATCTTTGAGTTTGACGGTATTGGGCATGCCCCGTTTCTGGAAATGCCCGATCCGTTTAACACGCTTTTAGAGCAATTTATGGCGGATATTTTGCATCATGATTGAGGGAGGCAGAAATATGCCTATAACAAAGTTCCCTCCAAAACTTCTTAATAAGTTGACAGCCTTACGGCGCAAACTGCACCGCTATCCTGAGCTTGCCTATCAGGAACATAAAACCGCTAAGATAGTGTCCGAGACGTTAACTGCTCTGGGACTGAAGGTTCATTCCGGTATTGCAGAGACAGGCGTGGTGGGCGTTCTTGAGTTCGATGACAAGGGCCCGTCTATTGGTTTCCGTGCGGACATGGACGCTTTGCCCATCGTTGAAGAAACAAACGTTGAATATGCCTCAAAACACGCAGGCGTTATGCATGCATGTGGACATGATGGTCACACTGCTATGCTCTTGGGTGCGGCAGACCTTTTATCAAAACGAAAAGACCTAACTGGCAGAATTGTATTTATTTTCCAACCCGCAGAGGAAAATGAAGGCGGAGCAAAACGCATGCTGGAGGACGGTTTAATCGACCGTTTTCCAATCGAAAAAATATACGCCCTTCATAATATGCCTTCAATCCCAGTTGGGACCGTAATGGTGAAAGCAGGATATGTCAGCGCGTCCTTTGATACGTTTGATATTGTGATCGAAGGCCAAGGCGGGCACGGTGCTATGCCTGAGACGACATACGATCCTATTCCCGCGGTTTCTGCATTGATCCTTTCGCTCAATACGATTGTATCAAGAAACATCAAGCCCACCGATTCTGCTGTGCTGACGGTAGGCACCGTTCAAGGAGGGCAGGCCTTTAATATCATTCCAGACACAGTCGCCATTTCTGGTTCATGTAGAAGCCACTCAAAGAAAGCCCAAAAAATACTGAAGCAGCGTATTTTTGAGGTCTGTGAAGGTATTGGTATCGCATATGATGTGAAGATTAAATGCTCCTACGAAGAACGTTACCCTCCTGTTTTTAATGATGAAATTGCCACCCAAGCTTTATGGTCTGTTTTATCTAAACCGAACAACGGTATCGAGCTTATTAAAGACTTTACTCCATTGATGGGCTCTGAGGATTTTGCTTTTATGTCCGAGAAGGTTCCGGGCAGCTACTTTATTATTGGAAATGGTGATGAATGTGGACCTCTACATTCCCCCACTTATAATTTCAGCGACTCAGCTTTGCCTATCGGACTTATATGCTGGGTAAATTTGGCTAATATTCTGTTAGAGCGCCGCTAGTCTATGACTTAGCTCTATGGCGATGATATAGGCCAAATCCCCGGTTAATAAGCGCTATCTTTGCTGCATCAAAATATCTTCCAGAATATCCAGCCCTTCATGCAGAATTTTATCTGGGGCCGATAGGGCTGGTAAAAAGCGAATGACATTTCCTCGAATTCCGCAAGATAGAAGGATCAGGCCTTTATCGGCTGCGAATTGTACAATCTCAGCCGTGCGCGCGGGGTCTGGTTTTTCGGCGCGTCCTTCCTCGACGATCTCAATGGCTATCATTGCTCCGATATTACGGATATCCCCGATCTCGCTTGCCCCTGCCTTACGCATGGCATGAAGACGCTTCATAAATAAATTACCAATTGCGTCAGCACGGGCGCAAAGTCCGTCCCTTTCAATGATCTCTAGCACCTTCAGACCCGCCACGCAGCCCAACGGAGATCCGCCGTAGGTTCCGCCAAGGCCGCCCGGCAGTGCGGCATCCATAACATCCGCTTTGCCAATCACACCTGAAATCGGGAAGCCGCCGGCCATTGCCTTAGCGACAGTTACCAGATCTGGCTCAATACCAGCGTGTTCGCTGGCAAAAACCTTCCCGGTTCGCGCGAAACCTGTTTGAATTTCGTCACAGATCAGCATAATGCCGTGCGTATCACAAAGGTTCCGAAGGGATTGCATAAAGTTAGGACTGGCTGCGTAAAACCCACCCTCGCCCTGTACTGGCTCAAGAATAATCGCGGCCACATCATGGGCGGCAATATCGCACTTGAAAATATCGGCGATAGCATCCAGTGCCATTTGTTCGGTGATGCCGTGATATGGCACGGGATAGGGTGCATGGTAAATGCCCGGAATATTACCGCCGAAGCCTGTTTTATAGGGGGCGACCTTGCCTGTTAGGGCCATACCCATGAAGGTCCGTCCATGAAAGCCGCCTTTAAAAGCAATCACACCACTGCGCTTAGTCGCAGCACGCGCGATCTTAATGGCATTTTCTACGGCCTCTGCACCCGTGGTTAAAAAAATGGTTTTCTTGAGTGTATGACCGGGAGCCAGAATATTCAGCTTTTCCGCAAGTTCGACATAGCTCTCGTAGGGTGTGACTTGAAAGCAAGTATGCGAAAAGGCATCAATTTGGGCCTTAACCGCCTCAATAATGCGGGCATCGCCGTGACCCGTATTGGTGACCGCAATGCCAGTGGCAAAATCGATGTAGCGCTTGCCTTCCACATCCCAGATTTCTGCGTTCTTAGCGGCCGCAGAAAAGCGTTGGTGGATACTGCCTACCCCACGCGGCACGGCTTTTTCTCTACGTGTCCAAAGCTCATTATTCGTGATATTTTTTTTCTCAAACACTTCAAAGGCCTCCCATTAGGCAATATTTCATTTCACAGTAATCATCGATGCCGTACCGAGAGCCTTCACGCCCTAAGCCGGATTGCTTTACGCCGCCAAACGGAGCAACTTCGGTAGAGATAATGCCCTCATTAATCCCAACCATGCCGTATTCCAGCGCCTCAGCTACACGCCAAACACGGCCAAGATCGCGCGCATAAAAATAGGATGCGAGGCCGTAGGGCGTATCGTTCGCCATCTGAATAACCTCGGCTTCATCGGTGAATTTAACTATGGGTGCAACAGGCCCAAAAATCTCGGAGTTGGCAATTGTCATACCGGTGGTGACGCCAGTTAAAATGGTTGGCTCATAGAAATTCACACCGGCTTCATGGCGTTTGCCGCCAATAACTGCTTTTGCTCCCGCGTTTATTGCTTCATCCACCAGCATAGCAACTTTATTCGTCGCCTCTTCATCGATAAGTGGACCGATCGCGACAGCTTCATCCGCTCCGTTCCCCACTTTCATAGCGAGCACAGCATCCGTGAGCTTGGAGACAAATTCATCATGCACCGCTTCTTGGATAAAAAAGCGATTTGCACAAACACAGGTTTGTCCAGCGTTACGGTATTTGCTCGCCAAGGCACCAGTAACGGCCGCATCAATATCTGCATCATCAAAGACAATAAAAGGGGCATTACCACCTAACTCAAGGCTCACTTTTTTGATGGTCGAAGCACACTGAGCCATCAATTTTTTCCCAACTATTGTTGAGCCCGTGAAGGAAAATTTTCTTATAGTGTTATGGCTGGTTAAAAGTCTGCCAACATCCGCAGGTTTTGTGGTGGTGATGACTTTAAATACACCATCCGGAATGCCCGCCTCACTTGCCAAAGCTTCAAGTGCGAGCGCTGACAAAGGCGTGGCTTCCGCCGGTTTCACCAAGGCAGTACAGCCCGCAGCAAGCGCTGGCGCAATTTTTCTAGTGATCATGGCTACAGGGAAGTTCCACGGTGTAATGGCGGCAATCACACCAACGGGTTGCTTGATCACCACAATGCGTTTTCCCGGCGCATGACTTGGGATAATATCCCCATACATACGCTTGCCCTCTTCAGCGAACCATTCAATAAAACTAGCACCGTACGCTACCTCACCGCGCGCTTCAGACAGCGGCTTTCCGCACTCGGAAGTGATTAATTGCGCTAAGTCTTCGGTATGCTCGATGATAAGACGAAACCATGCATTTAAGAGCGATGCACGATCTTTCGCTGTACGCGCAGACCAGGCCTGAAGGGCCGTTTGAGCCGCATTAATATGGGTTTCAACATCAGAAACTGGCATGTCCATAACCGTTCCAATATGCTCTCCCGTTGCAGGGTTTGTAACATCTAGGCCAGAGGTTTGAATAAACCGGTCCTGTACCAACAAAAGGTGCTGGGTCATATAACGTCCTTTATTTTGGGGGGCTTAGGCGCCTCTGCGCGGCATTTCCATTGGCCCTAGACTATCAAGATAGCTTGATCGGTTTTCCGCATTAAGCTGTTCGTAAACATGGCCACTATCGCGGAAACTTTTGAGCGTTTGACCGAGGCCCATTAGCCCGCGCTCGCGGCTCCGGCGTACCCGTTCTAAGTCAATTTCGACAATGATGATTTCTTCCGTAGTGCCTGCCTTGTGGATAATTTCACCTTCTGGGCCAGCGATGATACTGCGGCCATATCCCTGCTCACCGGCACCATTAACATCAATAATATAATATTGTTGTTGGGCAGCCGTTGCACGCACCATGGCACATTCTACATCGCGGTCGTTTGAGTTGGTAAGCGTTGGATGCAAAAGAACCTCAACCCCTTGGATTGCCAAGGCCCGGCTAAGTTCAGGGAAATGAATATCGTAGCAGATCGACAGCCCAAATCGGCCAATATCCGGCACATCAAATACACATATATCTGATCCGGCGTCCACCCCGACTTCATAAGGATAAAAGGGGTACATCTTGCTATAACGAGCAACAATTTCACCTGCCGGATTAATCACACTGGCTGTATTAAAGACTTTGCCGTTCTTTTTTTCATACAGAGAGCCAGAAATTAACCATATACCCTCTGCCGCCGCGATTTTTGCAAGATGCGTTTCTGTGGTAGAGGGGAGTGGCTCGGCATGCCCCGTCCCTGCTCCGCAAATGGCAAGCTCGCTTAGAACTATCATTTGAACCCAAGGGTATCGCGCTACTGTGGTCCGGATTTTTTTTGAAACCAAATCCAAATTTCCCGTGTTGGGGAGTTCCAGTTGAAGGCCTGCTATTGCAAAAGGTTGCATGATATAAATTCCTATTTCTACTCAGTTACGGATGACTGGCTAGTTTGCCGGTCAAGCAGGCGCGCGGGTATAAAAAACGCTAACATACACAGTGCCATACCGATGATTGCCATATTGATGATAAGGCTATAACTACCAGTGGAAACCGTAAGCGCGGCGACCATGGGGCCGGATGCTAATCCCATTTTAGAGAAAAATCCCGACAGGGCCGCCATTTGGCCTTCGGCATCAAATTCGGCGCACATACCTAATAGATAAGGGATCAAATAAGCCCATGTGATGCCGGTAATGATATTTGCTGCAAAAAACCATGAAGGGGTCTTAGACCAATGGAACAGAGCCATGCCGATCATGGTTGCTACCGCACCAAACAAGAGCGGTTTCAAGCGGCCATACTTGGTCCCAATGACATAGACCAACAATGCCCCCAATACTGCAATCCAGTTGGCATAGCCAAGTGTCGTGCTGATCCCGTTGGTATCCAGCCCATAATCTTTTCCTAGCTCAATAATATAAGCCGCCAAGCCCATATTGCTGGCTTGAAACAAAAAGACCGCGACTAAGGCAAATGCAAGTGGCCGCCACATAATGCCGCCTTTTGGCGATATCTTTTGCAAAGAATGTTTGCGTGGCGGGTAATCGGCAATGAATGGTAGCATTGCGAAGGTGATCAAACTGAAAGCAAATAAAGCCAAGAACAAGACACTCGTCCCGTAAATTGGCACCAATTTGGGCAGAACCATCAAGCCAACACCGCCCAAACCATATTGGACTACTAACAACATCCCAAATGTGCGGTCAGGGCTTTTGGTACGGGCGATAACAGAAAACCCCGTGCCAACAATAAATCCACCAATAACACCGTGGAAAAATCGCAGTGGTATCAAAATTTCGCTCGTGGCAACCTTCGTAGAGAGCAAATCAACAGCCATCAGGATAATGAGGGAGGCAAAAGCCGAATGTCGCCACGACATATGTTTGACGGCGAAAACTGCCGTAAGAGCACCCACTGATGCACCGTACACATTGGCCGAGACCACATACCCGGCGGTTTGACTAGAAAAGCCCAAACCTTCGACCAAGCCGGTGACAAGCGCAGCTAGAATATTGACATAGAACAAACCAGCTGTTGTTAAAAAGGACAAAAGTATCGCCGCCATCAAACCGTCAGGTGATGCTTTTGGGAATGTAATCTGCCCGCTTCGGCGCATGGCTGTCTCAATGTCATTCATGATGGTGCCTCACAAAACGGTTTGATTTTGGCAAGTAAAGCCACGGGACCGCCAAACAGGTGTTTGCCGCTATCGCTGAAATAATAATAAACCGTTCCGCCGGGCATCATCACAACAGAGATGCCTCCAAAGCCTGACATGAAAGGCAACCAAGTATCGGTTTCGCATCCAACAAAATCCTTAGCGTTCCAACCCCAAAAGCCGTTATTATAACGCAAGCGTTTGTCCCCGGCCTTTAAGCCGCGATCTGTGTCGGTTTTCTGCAAGGCTGCGCTCAGTTCCGTTTTGTCGAAAAAACTGAAAAAGTCATCCGATGGCTCAGCTAAAGCGGAGGCTAAACGCGCGATATCATTTCGGTGAAAGAGCTGTCCATAACCCGCGTACGGCAACCGTCGAGCCCCCACCGTGCGCCGGACGGCATCAATTATTGGGCTTAGGCCAAGAGAATGCCACACAGGGATCAGAAGGTCGCGGTAATAGTCAGCATCCTCCCCCATTTTAGAGATCAAAAAAGCGTCCATCGCTGCACTAAGGATGAATGTATCCGATGTGTGGTAAACCCAGCGCTTTCCAGGTGCTGCCCTGTTCTTGAAGTGAGTGCAGGCAAAATCTAATTTGGCTTTTGTCGCAACCTTCAGGAAAAAAGGAATCATATGGACCGAATCTTCATCAGCATTAGGCGATTTAGATTTATAGTTACCCGTTGTCATATCGAGCAAATTCTCAAAGGTTACACCTTGCCAACGACTGCCACTACAGGCGGCGACATAGTTTGAAACCTGCGCCTCCATAACCCCCGGATACAACTTTTCAAGACGCATCAATGCCAGCGCCGCTACCGTAGATTTAGCAACAGAATAAGACGGCAGGGGCAGCACATCGCAGTAAGGATATGCCCCAAACCGAGTATCGCATCCGCTAACATAATGAATACCGTCAACAACAGCACCAAACAGGGTCATGTCCCGTGACGGGATCCGCTTTTTTTGTGCCATACGGCTTTCGTTAAGCGCTTCGTTCAAATGCGCCAGTGCACTGATTGGACGCATGGGCATACGGTTCGCGACTTCCGCACGGTAGGCGGCGGTGATAGTTTTGGCTTCAGCGATAGAATGCTGCTGCCAGCTTGTTTCTAGCACTGCCCACTTATCAAACTTGAGATATTTGCACGTTTCGCTACCGATCTGCAGCAAACTGCGTGTGTTAGAATTTGGAGCGCCTATCGTTCCCGCGATAACACCGTAATGGACACAGTTCGCGCCGCGTTCCATCAGTGCAAAGGGTAGCGAATAGCGTATACCATCCTGTGCCTGCCACACTCGGCCCGGTTCTATGATCCATTCCCAATAAGGGTGGGAATTTTCCACCATACCGCGCTGAACCGGGATCAGCGATGTGCCGTTCTGAACAAATTCAAAAGCGAAAGCTGGCAGGCCGCCTAAATCAGTTCGCGGGTCCCGCGCGACTTTATACTCATCCAGCTTGACACTAAGACCCGCGCTTTTCTGTTTGTTGATACGCAGAGTACCTTCAAGCGCCCTCTTTGGCGCGGCAGCATTTTTAGGCATTGTGAAGGCCCCAAAATCCACCCCTGAATTATAAACAGTTTCGCCATTAAGCAGCGGCAAGAGACGGTCTGCAGCAATTGCGGGCAGAGAAAAGGACAATAAAATTGCAATCACTGCGCATTTCCGTGGGTCAAACATTAGCGTGATTCTCCCAAATCAATGCCTTGCGCGATTAGGGCGTCTTTCAGAGGTGCTAATTGTTCTGAATATTGCTGCCATTTTCCAACTGAACCAGCATGTATCGGACGGCGGACTTGTGCAGCACTTGCGGTCGCTGATGGCGAGGTATTTTTATGAAAATCCAAACAGGCGCTTTCAAAATCCAAACCACAGTGCGCTAGCAAACGTCGGGTCTCAGCGTCTTGATTAGCGACCAAATTTTCATAATCAACATCGATAAATCGATTTGGCAACAATGAGCGCCAATGAGCCATCAGACGGCTATAAGCGCCGTAATAGCGGGCTAAATCTTCTTGACGGTAAGAATAAGGATACCCCATACGAAATAGGGTTTTATAAATAGCGTAGCAGCTGTCCATAGCACCGCGCCGTAAATGGATAATTTTTGCGCTTGGTAAGGCGCGCGCGATTAAACCCAAATACAGGAAATTTGCAGGCGTTTTGTCGATAAGGTAGGCGGCCCCATTGCCGCGCTCGGCTGTACTTTTTCTATAGTCAACCCCCAGCGCTTTAAAATCCAGCGTGCTAGACCGTTCAACCAACAGTTCTTTATTATCCGCTGGTCCTGCGTGTTTCATCAAATTGAGAGCAAAATCATTGATCTCGCCAAGACTACCCACCTGACTGTGAGAGCTTAAGATACGGTCGACCAGCGTGGTGCCTGTTCTTGGAAGGCCCACAATAAATATGGGGCCCTCTTCATCGGTGGATTTTGGGCACGTTTTAGTGAAGCCTTTACCGAATGTGTCCGCGATTTTCGCCATAGTGACTTCGTCACTTGCAACATCATAAGACATCATCGACGCGCGCAGATTAGCGCCGCGCGTGAGATGGGCAAAAGATGATGCTGGTTTATCTAAGTCCTCATATTCCTTGGCCAGCGCATAAAATAATTGAATTGCGCCTTTTTGGTCTGGGATGCCGGCCTTCAACAAACCCTCCATTTGGGCAATATGATTGCTGGAGGGTGTCTGTTTTTTCAGTGTTGAGCGATTGTAGTAGGCGTCATAATCTGCCGGGTTCATCTCAATCACTTGATCAAACAAACGCTCAGATTGCTCCAGCTTTCCAACCGCAGTGGCGGCAGACGCAAGGTTGTAAATGGCTTGCGCATCTTTCGGGGAAAGTTTAACGGCGGCTCTGTAACACTCATATGCCCGGTCAAAAAGTGACAGACCTGTATAAAGCTGGGCAATCTGTTGCAGCAGCTCAGGAGCGCTATCAGCGCTTGTTTCCAATAATTTTAAGGTATCCACCGCGTCAGCAATGAGGCCATTCTGAATAAGGGCTTGTACTGCTTTCAATTGAGTTTGTATATCACCAGGCCTTAGCTGTTGCAGCCTTTTGTAGGATCCCAGCATGCCTTTAAAATCACCAGTGACCTCTTGCAAATATCCCTGACGCTGCCAACCTTCGGCACTATCTGGATATGCTTTTATCAGTTGGGCCGTTAAAGGCCCTACCTCGTCAAAGCGGCGCGCTTTCAATAGCGTATCTATTTTTTGCAAAGCAGTCATAAGTGTCACAAGTGTATCCTCCGCATCAAACACAATAGTAAGATGGTATCATGCGGGAAATTGAGGTGGGAAGGAAACCCTTCCCACCAACCTATTTAGAAACGGTAAGTAACAGCCATACCAACGGTACGCGGCAGGGTGATCTCAGCTTTAGCACCATTACCAAGGTAATTTTGTGCGGGGGCGGTTCCCATATAAGCGGCACTGTAAGAAGCCGTTGTCCCTCTTACGTTAAAGAGGTTTTTCGCGAAAACGGTGATATCAAAATCTTCGAGCAAAAAACTAACGCCCGCGTTTACAATGGCAAAGCCTTTATGCGTTTCACCCAGCGTTGGGCTGGCATTATTGATATAGTTTTCGCTCGTCCCCTGTACATAGGCATCCATGCGCGTAATCATAGTGACATTGCTTGATATCTGGCGGGTATAATCGAACGCCATATTGACCATATGCTTAGGCACACCGGGAAGTCTGTTTCCAGATGTTGCGATCGTGCTGCCTGTAGGCGAGATAAAATCCTCAGACAATTTAGCATCCACAAATGCGTACCCGAGCTGATAGTGGAAGTCGCTTGATAGGTAGCCTTCCAGCTCTATTTCTACGCCTTTCGTTGTTGCCTCGTCACCGTTTGCAACCGAAAAGAAACCCCAGTTCGTAGTGGCGGTATTCAGTTGCGGATTATTCCAATCCACATAGAAAGCGCTGACGGTATAACGCAGAGAATTGCCGCCACCTTTCATGCCAATTTCAAAGTTACGATTAGAATCAGCCTCAAACGACAACCATGCAGGGTCTTCCGCGAACGCCCCTGCGATCGGCACAGCCGATGATCCGCCCCGACGATACCCTTCGGAAACTGTTGCAAATATCATGGCCTCGTCACTTACGTCGTAAGACATATTCAGCTTAAACAAGGCATCTTTTTTGCCGGATGTTTCGTCTTCAACAATTGCCGGCGCAAAAAGTGTGTTCCAAAACGGCAGGTCAATTGATGCATCAGAGACAACTTTGCTATCGAAATACCGTATCCCTGCGGTGAAGTGGAATTTTTCAGTAATATCGTACGTTGCCTCACCAAAAAGTGCGGTTTCTTTGATGTTTGTAAGACTGTCATATTGAAAATCTGTATCGGTATTTGAATAACCAAACCCGTCAGACATCCAAGGGAACATCACGGATGCCCATGCTTTATAACCAGCCAATGTCGATGTTTGGTCTGCTGTTTGGTCTTGATCTTGATAATAAAGTCCCGCAATCCAACTTAGCGGCCCATCACCACTAGAAACCAAACGAACTTCTTGAATGAAAGCTTCATCAGTATAGCCCCTGTTTGCTCGTGCAAGCGGACGTGGGGCATTATAATAAAAGCCGCCAAGCCAACCTTGTTGCGCATAAAACCCTGTGTTTTCACTGATAGACCGGCCTTCACGGTCATAATAAGATGTTGAAGATGTTAAGGTTGCAAACCCTAGGTCCGCATTTATTTCAAGAGAGAACATCTCAAGGTCTGAAGTTCCGGGCTCAAGTTGAACTGAACCGGCTTCATAACGACCATAAACATTGCCCAACCCATCCACTTCTCCTTCCGCAGACGCACGGCGGCTACCTGCTGCTCCGCTTTGTCGTGTGTAAGTTGCAGTAGCGTCAAATCTATCGTTGGGTTGGAATAAGGCACTGATACGCAAGAAATCAACATCTACAGTATCGGCATCTTTTACGGATGTGAAAACTGCATCTGCATCTGTAACAGCGCCGGGCACTACGGGAACCTGATTGTCATCAAGTTCGTAGATATTGACATAATCAATAATGCCCGCACCGTCTAATTTACTTCCAACTGCGCGGATGGCGAGCGTATCGCCAAGCGGCACGTTTAGCACAAGATCGCCGATCCAGTTTACACCGCTTGATCCTGCTGTTGTGCTCAAGACACCATTCATATAGCCTTCGAACTCACCAAGGACAGGTTTTTTGGTGATATAGCGCACAGCGCCGCCCAAGGCGCCAGATCCATAAAGCGTGCCCTGTGGGCCCCGCAATACTTCAACGCGCTCAAGATCTTTCAGCATCATATTGGCAAAAACAGGCGTATCATTAATATAGGTGGCAACTGTGGGCGATGATGTAACCGGAATATCAGACCGATTGGCACTATCCACATTCAGCCCACGGATACGGATGCCGTTCACTTGTCCAGCGTTACGCGCCCCTTTGTCGCTGACGGCAACACCTGGAATGGACCGTAGCAGTTCAGATGCATCAACAACCCGTGCCGCATCAATAGTGGCGCCAGATACGGCCGAAATATTATACGGTATGTCTTGAGTAGATGTTGCCCGCCGGGTTGCGGTTACGATGACTTCTTCAAACAGAACTTCATCATCACTATCTGTCGCGTCTTGAGCAGAGACCGCGTTAATTCCAGAAATCGCCGTTGATGATAATAGCGCAAGTGTTGTTAGTTTAATTGTATTCATTTTTTGAAACGCAGACATTGGATGTCCTCCCTAATTCCACAACGTGTGAAAAATATGGCGAACTCATTTCTTTTAGTCAACTAAAATAATATTAATGACGTATATTTTTAACTTAACAACAATAAATGGTCATTTTTCAACCAAAAGCGCCCCTACAATTGCCTTTACGTCTTTAGCGATATTTTCCTCCAGTTCTGATTTGGGCATATTTTTAAGGTAAACAAAGTTCAAAAAATGGATTCGTTCCATTCGAGTTAACAAATAAGCGAGCTCTTCTGGGTCCACCCCTTCTCTAAAAACTCCGTCTTTTTCATATTGTATAAGAACGCGCTTGATCGCTGCGGCGAGGCCATCAGCAATAGTGTTCAAATAACGCGGGGCGACATCTGGGTCCGTCGCGGTGGCAACAAAGGCCACAACATGCCCCCAAAGTTCTCGCGATAGTGACGATATAGTATCGCTCACATTTGAATGGATGACTTTGGTTACCAAATCAATCGGATGATAGTCCTTGGTTTGTTTATCAAAATCGCTCTCTGCATCAAGAATGCCTTCTTCACCCCGAGCAACCAGCGCTAATAACAAGTCGCCTTTGGTTCCATAATAATTATAAACGGTTGGTGCAGATACCATTGCCCGTTCTGCGATTTCTTCAATCGCGGTATCAGCAAAACCCTTTTCGACAAAAAGTTCACTTGCTGCTTTTTCAATAAGTGAACGTCGCTGTGCTTTTTGCTTTGCCCTAAGTCCCGCCATGGCAAGCCTCCAAAATTCAAATGTTATTTATTTTATATAACTAGAATTTTATAGTCGAGTAAATTTATTTAAATATAAGCGAACAAACCCAAAAGCGCTGTTGACGCGCTCTGACCTTGCCTGATCACGCCTGAGTGACTGATCGGCACCCGCCTCCGCATGATACGATAACTACTCCCCAGCGCCATAAGCAACACAATAGCTGTCACATAAGAAGTTCAAATATGTGACAAACGCGTAAGCATTCGTAACTTGACCGTATCATGGTGAAATCTGAGAACTCTCCAAATTTTCTGAATTAACAATCTGTTCTCTAAAGCTCGCTAAATGTCACTGCCAGCCGTAATTAAAACTTATACTGATACGGTCATGTTCGGCCATATTCATGGGCACTTCGTGGCGTAGCCAACTTTCCCACAGCAATATATCGCCAACCTTGGGGTCTGCGTAAACAAACGTGCGC
>WFTS01000126.1 GCA_015485385.1 Kordiimonadales bacterium
AGGGTGGCAGTGCTGTAGACGCTGTGGTGGCAACCCTGCAAGTGATGGAGAACTCGCCGTTGTTTAACGCGGGCAAAGGTGCGGTTTTCACCCATGAAGGCGGTAATGAGATGGACGCCTCTATCATGGACGGGCGCGATCTAAATGCGGGTGCTGTGGCTAGTGTGATGCATATCAAAAGCCCAATCGCACTTGCCCGCGAAGTGATGGACCATTCGCCCCATGTAATGCTTTCAGGCGCCGGAGCAGAAGAATTTGCGACAACACGCGGCATAAAATTGATGGATCCATCGTATTTTGCCACCGAGAAACGTCGCAAACAACTGGAAAGTGCGCTTGAAAAAGAGAAGGGGCTATCAAAGCCGAAACAAACATCCCGCTACGGTGACCCCATCGACCCAGAAAATAAGTTTGGCACTGTCGGAGCCGTAGCCCTTGATAAAGCAGGCAACATCGCTGCTGGCACATCAACAGGCGGCATGACCAACAAACGCTGGAAACGTATCGGTGACAGCCCCATCATCGGCGCAGGCACATACGCTGATAATAACAGCTGCGGTGTATCCGCCACCGGACACGGCGAATATTTCATCCGCGCATCGGTGGCCTACAGCATCTGCGCCCGCATGGAATTTCAAGGCCTCAGCCTTCAAGATGCAGCCGACGCTGTGATTATGAAAAAGCTGGTGAAAATGGGCGGCGCAGGCGGCATTGTATCTCTCGACAAGCAAGGCAATATCGCCATGACCTTCAATACCGAAGGCATGTATCGGGGCTATATAAAAGGCATGTCCGAGCCGAAAACCTTCATTTACAAAAACGAATAAAAAAGAGCTAGGCGGTCCAGCTATCTTAACCGCCTAGCTTGCTAAAGCTGAATAACCTGAAAAAATCTGAGAAAAATTTGCCGAAGTATCCTTAAAACTATAACAAGCCTTAAAGCAACAGCAATGCAGTCAGATAGCATATCGCTGCCGCGGCCCCACTAAGAGCACGTATCCAATTCCAGTATGTCCAGCGCGGTACATAGTCACTCTGCCAATAACTGGCGGCATGCGCGCTGTTACAGTCCATCACATCCAAACGGTTGTTCATAGGCACATTGAAAACCAGAGAAACCACAATCACGCCGATAAGATAGATCATGCCACCAGCGATTATCCACAGCCCAGCCATACCAGCGAGATTTAAATAGGCATAACCCACCAACAGCGCCGAAACGCAAGCAAAACCAAGCAACAGAACCATAAATACCGTGGCCCAAACCTTTCGGTTTATGATTTGCATCACTTCTATGCCTGCTGCGGGTTTCGCGGCTCTCAAAGATTTCATGACAAAATCAGAAAATGTTAGAAAAACACCCGCCAGCAAGGCACACACGATGATTGACGCCTCAAGCGTCACTGCCAATATTTCAGACATAATTATTCACTCCAAAATAAATTGCTAAAAGCCACATGATCAGCAGGAAATGCTGGGGGTACGGTGCAGATAAGTATCATCCGATAGCTGGCGCAGTAGAAAATCAGCGACATCTGCCTGTGCGATCTTATATTTTAAGCCCTTTGAGGGGCTTTCTAGGCCATGCTGATAACTGCCGAGATTTAATTTTTCCACAAAACTAGAAGGGCGAGCAATCACCCAATCAAGACCACTGGTTTTCACTAGCCGTTCTTGTCTTTCATGGTCTCTGTAAACACGCCGCATGAAAAAAGGCGCGATAAAATACCGGTAGCGAGGCGGCAGTAAGCGAAAACTATCACCCGCACCCATCCCTGACAGACAAACAAGCCGTCTAACATCTGTGGTTTTCATAGCGTGAATTATATTCTTTGTGCCTTTTTCGCGCAGGCCATCGCCGTTCATTAATGGCATACCCAATGCGCACACCACAGCGTCTTGTCCTGTGATAGCTGTCTCAACGGCTAGCGGGTCAAGAACATCCCCTGTAACAAGACGCAAACCCTTCAGCGATGTTTTCAATTTCTCAGGGCTCCGCGTGAAGGCTGTTACCGCATGGCCTGCTTCCAGCGCCTGCTTTACCAAGTGCTGGCCTATTTTTCCTGTCGCGCCAAAAATCGTGACTTTCATTGTCATCTCCTTTTTGTTTTCTAGCTTCTGATTACTTGACATAGTGTCAATTGACATGATGACAAGTAGTTGCTAGTAAAAATTATGTCAAGGGAAACATCAGAAACTAAAACCCGGATACTCCAAGCCTCGTTGCACTTGTTAGAACTTGGCGGGGGCAAGGGGGTGCGTATGTCCGACATCGCCAAACGCGCCGGCATTTCACGCCAAGCAGTGTATCTGCATTTCCCAACACGCGCGGCACTTTTGGTTGCCACAACCCATTATCTTGATGATTTAAGGGGCTCTGAGGATCGCCTTGCCCCAAGCCGCGCTGCCAAAACCGGAACAGAACGCCTTGATGCCTTCATCGAAGCATGGGGTAGCTATATTCCTGAAATTCACGGAATCGCAAAAGCTTTGATGGCGATGGCAGAAACAGACATTGAAGCCCGTGAGGCTTGGTCTACCCGCATGCAAGATATGCGCGAAGGTTGCGAGGCTGCGATTAAGGCTTTGGTCGATGACGACGTGCTAACCGCCGAACATTCTATAGAACAAGCCACCGATATCTTATGGACAATGCTTTCCATCAGAACGTGGGAGCAATTAACACGAGAGTGCGGTTGGTCGCAGGCGCTGTATCTCAAGAAAACAAAAGCCCTTGCTCGTCGTGTTTTTATTGCCAGCCTTTAATCAGATCCAGCCTTTAATAACAGCCAGTGTTTGATCACAACCAGCCTTAGTCGCGAGCCGGATTTTAGGCGCCGCCCCATAATTCCAAATCAATGCCTGACAATTTACCGTCTCTAAGCGTTAAGCCATGCGGGCGGTCCCTTGCGAGCAAGTTAGGCGAATCTAAATCCACAAAATCAGCATCCAGCGCCAAGATAACCGCAGGCGCAAGTGCAAGTGATGTAGACACCATGCTACCAACCATCACACCAAGCCCCAAAGCACGAGCCTCAGCCTGCATTTTTAAGGCCTCGGTTAACCCCCCTGTTTTATCCAATTTTATATTCACAA
The DNA here is from genome assembly GCA_015485385.1 of Kordiimonadales bacterium. Classification (GTDB taxonomy): domain Bacteria; phylum Pseudomonadota; class Alphaproteobacteria; order Sphingomonadales; family Kordiimonadaceae; genus Kordiimonas. The sequence continues at coordinate 3,097 of WFTS01000126.1, forward strand.
AATCGTAAAATGGGGCAAGCCGCGCGAGGTCGGCACTTGTGTGGCAGCTTTCATCTGCGCCAAGCGGCACCGGACCACTGTAATTTGCAAGCAAAGCATCATCTCCGGCCTTCAAAGGCTGCTCGATCATAACCACGCCCTGCTCCGCAAGCCTTGCTGCCATTTGATTTAAAAGCGAAAATGACCAGCTTTCATTCGCGTCGATGATCAGCCTAGCCTTTGGTGCGCCCTTATGAACGGCCTCAATCCGCGCCATCACGTCTGTTGAATCCAGCTTGATTTTAATGACTGGAAAATTCTGGATAGCCTGAGCCTCTGCCAACATCACATCAGGGTCATCAAGGCTGATAGTTTGTACTGATGCAACCGACCTTGGCACAGTCAAGCCAAGCTGGGCATATACGCTCTGCCCGCATCCTTTTGCCTCCAAGTCCCAAAGCGCACAATCAACCGCATTGCGTGCTGCCCCCGCAGGCATTTGCTCTTGCAGAGCCATAGGGTCCATCCCAGCCTTTAGATGTCCCCGTATACCTTCTATTTGGTTAATCACACTGTCTATGTTTTCGCCGTACCGTGCATAAGGCACACATTCTCCGCGCCCTCTTTTACCGTCTAAAGTCAGCTCAACAGTGACAACTTGCGCTGTGATTTTACTGCCGCGCGCTATGATAAAGGCCTTAGCAAGCGGCCAGTCTTCAGCCCGAACAGTCAGCGATAACATGCTCACGGCCCGGCCTTCTCCGGCGTGAGATACGACAGCGGTAATTCCGTAGTAGCATAGCTGCTAACGAGACAAATATTTGAGCTAACCCCGCGCACGCCCTCAGCCCCAGAGAGACTTTCCCAGAAAAATTCTTTATAATCCGCAATCGACGGCACGACGATTTTCAACAGGAAATCAAAATCACCCATCATGGTGTGGCACTCAAGCACTTGAGGGAAGGCAAACATTTTCTCCGCAAACCCTTCAAGGGAAACGGGGTCATGGGCCTCCATTTTAACATGGGCAAAAACTGTGATGCCTAAGCCTATTTTGTCCTGATCCAAAACAGCGACCCGGCCTTTGATGATACCCTCATCCAACAGCCGCTGCATCCGCCGTCCGATCACAGATTTTGATGAGCCAAGCAAATCTGCCAACACTGCCAATGACGGCACGCAGTCATGCTGTAAGTGTGCCAGCAAGCGTAAGTCAAGTTCATCCAGCATAGCCATTTCGTCCCACAATATTGTTAATTTAAATCATATCGTCCCAATATTTCCCCGACATGTCAATCATTAGGGACACAAATAACCAAAGTTGCCGCTATACTCGCCACGCTGCACACAGGGTGCAGTGTTGTTTTTTTCAATGAGATTGGACTGGCCAGATGGTAATGCAAAGCGGTGATTTTGTGCGCTATAC
>WFTS01000127.1 GCA_015485385.1 Kordiimonadales bacterium
GAAATGCAGGCGTCCTGATGCAGGCATTTTCTCCTTACTGTGATGTGCTGACACCGCAACACGAAACCGAAGGCGGTGAACATAGCTGGTTTGGTTTCCCCGTGCTTGTGAGCGAAAATGCGGGCTTTAGCCGCGATGATCTGTGTAACCACTTTAACGCTCACGGCATTGAAACGCGCCCGATTATCGCAGGTAATCTTGTTCGCCATCCCGGCACAAACCTGTATGATTACCGGGTTGGCGACGACGGCTTAGAGGGTGCTGACGCAGTGATGGACCGAGGGTTTGCCCTGCCGTGCCACCAAAGCCTGCCCGAGGAGGCACTGGCCTATGTTGCAAGCCAGCTTGACGGTTTTATGGCAGATAAAAGGGGGACATGATCATGCGTGCGCTTATTACCGGCATCACCGGCATGGTGGGGTCTCATCTGGCGGATTATCTGATCGAACATACCAATTGGGACATCCACGGCTTGATGCGCTGGCGTAGCCCTTTGGATAATATTAGCCAGCATCTGGAGCGTATCAACAAAGGCGAGCGCATGTTTTGCCATTACGGCGACCTGCGCGATAGCCAATCCATTGACGCGGTGGTGCGCGCGGTAAAGCCAGATTATGTGTTTCATCTGGCGGCGCAAAGCTACCCGAAAACCAGCTTTGATGCGCCTTTGGACACGTATGAAACCAACGTGCAAGGCACCTCGCGCGTGTTGGAAGCCCTGAAGCAATTCGCGCCAGAGGCCATCATCCATATCTGTGCTTCGTCCGAGGTGTTCGGGCGTGTCCCGAAGGAAAAACTGCCGATCGACGAGGAATGCAGCTTCCACCCGGCAAGCCCTTATGCGATTTCAAAGGTGGGAACCGACCTTGTGGGCCGTTTTTACGCCGAAGCTTACGACATGACCGTGATGACAACGCGCATGTTCACTCATACGGGGCCACGGCGCGGAGATGTGTTTGCGGAAAGCACTTTTGCCAAGCAAATCGCTATGGCGGAAGCGGGGCTTATCGAACCAGTGATAAAGGTTGGAAACCTAGAATCGCTGCGCACTATTGCTGATGTGCGTGACGCGGTGCGGGCCTATCATATGTTGGTGACGGTGAACCCGGTAGCGGGTGAATATTATAATATTGGCGGCACTTACAGTTGTTCAATCAAAGAGCTTTTGGATGATTTGATCGCACTTTCGCCCATGAAAGACACGCTGAAAGTGACGCTGGACAAAGACCGCCTTAGGCCCATCGACGCCGATCTGCAAGTGCCCGATACACGCAAATTTACCGCCCACACCGGCTGGAAACCAGAAATCCCCTACGCGCAAACCATGCAAGACCTGCTCGATTATTGGCGCGACCAAGTGAACCGCAGCGAAAACGGCTTTTTGGTGCGTTAAGGCAAGCGACCACACTTTTGATAATTGCTTGGAGGCAAGACGTGCATACGAACAAACGTATTTTGGTAACGGGCGGTTCACTTTTAATGGGCATTCAGGCGTATAAAACCTACATATCGTGAAAGGCTTTTGTGGCTAGAGCTTTCATATCCTCAACACCGCGCATGGCTGCTAGTATTTTCTGGGCTGCTGTGCCGTCTCCGAACGGATTGTGACAGGCTTTTGCTACTGCCTTGAAATCATCTGACAGCGCTTTTGACAGGGCATCTTGAATAGCAGCCCGATCGACAGGGGTGTCGATGATGCAATCCGCGCGCAGACGGCCCTTTTGGCGGTCGCCTACATTTATAGTGGGCACCCCAAGGGCTGGCGTTTCCAAGATGCCGCTTGATGAATTTCCGACAACAACAGCCACATGCCTGAGAATGGAATAATAGGCCTGTGCTCCGAAACTGGGCACCAGATAGGTGCGCGCACGCCCGGCTTTGAAGGCATTAATTTCTTCCATAATGTCATGGCTGCCACTGTCAGCATTTGGATAGGTGATGATGATGGTTTGCTCAAGGGGCGCGACCGCGTCAAAGATGGCTTTTGCCAAACAGCGGGACGATAGTGCAGCGCGAGTTTCTGCGTGGACGGTCACCAGTATGGGCGGGCTATCCCAGTCCAGCTGAAATTTGTCGCACAAGGCTTGTTTACTGAGGGGCTTGGTTGCCAGAATACCGTCCACCGCCAAAGCGCCGACATTGAAACAGCGCGCGGGGTCTTCTCCCATTTGAATAATGCGCTTGGTATAGATGTCGGTGGCGGCAAAATGCAGATGGGCCATTTTGGTAATGGCGTGGCGGAAGACTTCGTCTTGAGCACCTTCGGTTAATTCCCCGCCGTGCAGATGGGCGACGGGAATATTAAAAGGAACCGAAGCAGACACAGCCGCAAACATTTCGTAGCGGTCGCCAAGCGCAACTATAATGTCGGGTTGGTTTTGCGCATAAATGTGGGCGAAGCCCTCGCAGCAGCGGGCCATACGCTTTGCTATGTCTTGGGCATCTGCATCACCAGCACCAAGCGGTACGCGTGCGGATATAGCAAAGCCGTCTTTCAGGATTTCGGTCTCTGTTTTTCCGTGCTCGGCTTCTAAGTGGCTACCGCTGACATAAAGCTCAAGCGTAAAATCAGGGGCATTTTCTAGGGCGCGCAGAAGGGGGCGCAAAATGCCGTAATCCGCGCGCGACGTGGTGATGACACCGCATTTTATCATGCCAGATCATCCCATGTAAGCGACCGGCCAGCGGTTATGCTGGTTTTTACGGTTCGGCCAATGACATCGGGCAAATGCCTTGGTTCAATGCCGTCTGCCGGGCGCAATAAGACAAGGTCAGCGTCTTTCAGGATATGGCCGGGGCTTAGGTCATGAGCCGCTGTCAGGCTTTTTCTGGCCATGGCACGGGTGCTGGTTTCGCTGGGTTGGCATATTTTCACGCCGTCCCCCAGCGCGCTTTCCGCCACCCTGATGGCACTGATATAATTGGCCAATTCTTCCGGGCTTGCCGACGCTTTATGGTCGGGGCCTTCCATGGTTTTGTCGAGCGTGAAATGCTTTTCAAATAGGGTTGCGCCTAGCCCAACAGCCACCAGTGCTGTCTCGCTACCAAGTGTGTGGTCGGAATATCCAACCGGGCAATTAAAGGCTGTTGCCATTGCGGGGATGGCGCGAAGGTTGGCCTCACTGTGCGGCGCAGGATATTGGCTGAGGCAGTGTAACAAGCCCCAATTTGGACAGCCTGCGGTGTCTATTGCTGCGACGGCGGCGGCCACTTCTTCCATCGTCGACATGCCAGTGGATACCAGCAGTGGGATATTTTTGCCTGCCAGATAGGTTAGATAGGGGATATTATTCAGGTCAGTGGACGAGACTTTTAAAAACGGAAGCTCAAGCGAGGCAAGAAAGTCCGCGGCCTCGGGATGAAACGGAGTTGAGGTAAAAAGGATGCCGCGTTTTTCGCAATAGAGCTGTAACTCGCGGTGCCATTCAAAAGGCAACTCCAGCTTCTTGAGCATTTCGGTCTGCGTTTCTTCCTCGGAGGTATTGTCGATCTGATATTGGGCTTTGGGGGCTGAGGGGCTAACAACGCTGGCGGTGCTGAAGGTTTGGAATTTAACCGCGTCAGCCCCGGCCTCTGCCGCCACATCAATAAGCGCAAAAGCATTGGCTTTGTCGCCGTTATGATTGACACCCGCTTCTGCAATTATCAGGATTTTTCCATCAGTGTCGATCAGGGATCTCATGGGTTTGTATCTCTCGCGTGTATAGTCATGCTTCAAAAATTGTTGCCAGTGCAGATTGTTCTTTTAGCACAAACATATGGTTCCCAATGCCGCGTTCGATCAGGTCATTGGAAATTTCCCACCAGAAGTCGCTGGATATGACAATAACATCATTACTGCCAAGCGCCGACTTTAGCGCATCTGGACTGTGTATTTCAAAGCCATTCCATGAGCCTGTTTGGTAGGTATCCGCAACACCCAATGGCGTGAACCCTTCGGTTGATAAAATGTTCAGCGCCATTTCCCCGGTTTTGCTGGCACCATAAAGCCAGATGGTGTCATAGGTGCATAAATGGTCAAATTTCACGTACGCGAGGGCGTCCTTTTCGATCATCTGGAAAATTTGGCTGTCAAGATAGCTGCCTTTAAGATCATCGCTGCCCAGATCAAGCGATAAGCGGATGGGGCTGGAAGCCTCTTTGCTGGTGATGAAAAACTTGGCGGTGCCAACACTGTAGCCGTTCGCACGGTCGGTGCTAAAATGGTCAATCACAAGCGACAAACTACGCAGTGGGGTTTGGATAGACAGTGTTAAAGCCTTATGGTGTGACGCGGGTTGTTTTTTTAAAAATAGCTGAAATTCACAGTATCCGGCGGGAATATCGGTGGCTATGCCGCCTACACACACAGCGTCACTGGTAGAGGTTTTTATCTTGGTCCATGGGCGTTCAGCGGGGTCAGGGTAGGATATCCAAGTGGCCATTAAGGTGTCGCTATAGTCATGTTTTAGCCAATGGGGTGCTTGGTAATGTTCGACACTGTGGAAGCGCCGCCCGAACATACGCCGTGCGATTTTACCATGATTGCGAAACGTTGCTTCGGTTTTGCCTTTATAACCCGCCCGGTCTACATCATGTTCATGCACGGTTGAGACAAGTTCTGGCACAAAAACCGTTCGCCCACGCTCGGCCATTTGCAGCCAGAGCATCCAGTCTTCGGCAATATCTAAGCCGGGGTTCTGCAGCGTTTCTGCGTCCAAAAACTTAGCAACCAGAAACAGGCTGCACGGGCTGTAGCTGTAGGACCGGTCGTTGACTTGGCCATCATTACCAAAATGAAAGTGCTGGATATAGCGGGTTTCTGGACGTGGCAGCGCGTTTTCAGTTTCGAACTTGGTGTAATTCATTTGGGGGGCGGCGTGCGCAACCAAGCTGCCGCCCGCGATCATGCTGATGGGTGTCTGGAAAGACAGGCCTTTATGGTAGGCATAACCGCGCGTAAGTGCGGTGACCATGTTAGGGTGATATTCATCGTCATCGTCGAGGATGCCGATCAGGTCACAGCCGTCTTCTTTCGCGGCCCGCAATCCCGCCCACTGACAATCTGAGCGCCTCCCGCCCGGTACCGAAATTTTCACCCAGTTTAACTGAGGGTAGGCGGCGAGCACATCCTCTAGGCCCGGCGGCTCTTGCCAAAGGATCAGATATATTTTCACATTGGAGTAGGTTTGGGCGGCAACGCTGCCGATAGAGCGGTGCAGAAAGTCTGGCCCGCGTGAGCCGGCTCTGATGATGACACCGACTTTGGGCGAACTTTTTGGAGGGGTGTCTGTATTTATGTCTTTGAGATTGGGCGCTTCATACCCTTTGGCCTTTTGCACTTGCTTGTGAAAATCGGTCACACCTTTCAGGAGTGTATCAAGCGCGAAATGCTTGCAGTATATGGCATGAGACCTGCGGGCCATATCCGATGCAGTGTCTGGGTTAGCTGCAATCCATGCCATATGATCGCTAATTTGCAGGGCGAGAGCGCGCGGCGGCAGGTCCGTGTCGATATAAAGCACAC
>WFTS01000128.1 GCA_015485385.1 Kordiimonadales bacterium
ATTGTTTGAACTTTGCATTTTGCGCGCTTCGCTAAGGCGCCAATCATAAATTTTTCTGACATGGGGCTCTTTCTGTGCTGTCAACAGCTCTGGCGGAATGTCACAACCTCTAACACCGCGCTTACTGCCGTAAAATCAGCGCATCTCCGCGAAATTCTACACTGGCAAACCGGTCGAGTAGCGACATCCCAAGTAATGATCCAGCCATTTCAGAGCCGTTTACCGTAATAGGAATATCATAAAACACAGCGTCCCCTATGTTTATCCGGTCTGCATGGACCTGTGCAAACTTAACATCGCCATTAGCGGTTTGGGCACTTTGGTCAAATGTTAGATTTTGTTCATCAAAGCCCACACGTTTTGCGTCCTCAGGACTAAGGACAACATTAGATGCGCCTGTATCTACCATCATAAACACCGGAGTGCCGTTTACATATGCTCGCAGCCAAAAATGGCCGTCTCTACCACGTTTGACAACCAGCCCTTCAGCTGTTGTCGAAACCCCAACCGGATCAAGTGCAGACATGAAGCGTTCGCTGAAATCAGATTGGTAAAGATAAAATGTCGAAATGCCTAATATGATAGCGGCCCATAATCCGGCAACTTTTATAGTTTTCATCAGGCTTGCGCGGCTCCAATAAACGGCGGCCCCACCAAAGATGAAAATAATCAGTAAGCTGCGGAATAAATAGGGATCCATCACGCCGGTCACAGGGAATGCAAGTGACAAACCATACAGCAGAAGCCCCATCCCGACTAAAAATATAATCAGCCGCATAAGCTTGGGTTGGGAAATATGTATTTCCTCAGGCGGGTTGGAATTTGCCTTTTGCCATGCCTGACTTGGCTTGAAACGCGCGTCATCCTGCCCAGAACTAGGTCGGGGGCTATTCTCATGATCCGGTACTTGCCACGGGGGTTTACCCATTGTGTGCTCCTTAACCTGTAGAAAGCATACGACATCAAGGCATAGGGTTCAAACAAACTGAGAAATTCCGGTGATTAATTAGAAATAATCATGCCGTCAAAAGCGGGCTCTACACCTTCCGGCAGTTTAGAAACCAATGTTTTATAATCCATATCCCAGTTCATATGAGTAAGAATAGCGCGCTCTGGCTTAACTTTTGCGATCCAGTCCAATGTTCGCGCCAAATGGGAGTGTGTGGGGTGCGGATCGTAACGCAGTGCATCCACTATCCAGATTTTTATACCTCTAAGGGCAGCAAAGCCTTCGTCGGTCATACGGTCAAGATCGGTTGAATAGGCTATATCACCGAACCTATAGCCCAGACTTGTACCGCTTCCGTGACCCTGCTCGAAGGGGATCATTGTGATGTCCCCCACGGTTTCTGGGCCATTCAAAGAATTTGCAGTGCACAGAGCCGGATACCCAGTTTGATCTTTAAATATATATTCAAAGCGCTTGCCAATCACCTTCAGTGTCTCTTTATGACCAAAAATCGGAATGGGCTTGCGGGTTTGATGGTAAAACCCTCGCAGGTCATCAATGCCGTGCACATGATCTGCATGATCATGGGTATAAAAGACACCATCCAAATGCTGAACGCCCGCCTGCAGCATCTGATCTCGAAAATCGGGTGATGTATCTATCACCAGAGCTGTGTCAGCGTTCTGCACCAGCACACTCGCGCGGCTTCGTCTGTTTTTAGGGTTGTTAGGGTCACAAGCACCCCAATATTCCGGTATTTTGGGGACGCCGCCTGATGTGCCGCAGCCAAGGATTGTTAGTTTCATGATGTTTGCTTGCTTCTTGCAGCGATATTCGGCGGTGTGATTTTGGAAAATAAACGGAAAAAGTTTTCCGTTGTTGATTCCCCAAGGGTTTCAAATGGCTCCCCGCGTAGATCAGCAAGAAAATGAGCCGTATCCGCTACAAACGCAGGCTCCCCGGTTTTACCTCGGTGTGGTACAGGGGCCAAAAAAGGGGCGTCTGTCTCTATCAGCAGGCGATCAAGTGGAATGGTTTTGGCCGTTGCCTGAAGGCTATGTGCATTTTTGAACGTAACGATGCCTGATATAGAAATATAAAGCCCCATATCCAAACACGCATCCGCTAGCCGCTGGCTGGCCGTGAAACAGTGGATAACACCTGTGAAAGCGCCTTTCGACATTTCTTCGCCAAGGATTTCAAGGCAATCATCATCCGCGTCTCTGGTGTGGACTATAACCGGCAAGCCTGTGTCTCGCGCCGCATTGATGTGAGCACGGAAATTAGCCCGCTGCATATCGCGTGGAGCGTTATCATAATAATAATCCAGACCAGTTTCGCCAATGCCAACAATTTTTTGGTGCTCGGACTTCTCAATAAGCGCAGCGACGGCCACATCTGGCTCGCTCTCGGCTTCGTGGGGATGGATACCAACAGTGCCGAAGATATCATCATATTTATCTATAATATCTATGATTTGATCATATTCGCGAAGTTTGGTGTTGATAGAAAGCATACAGCCAACGCCTGCGTGTCGCGCACGCTGAATAACATCATCCTGTTGTTCGATCAGGCCTTTGTAATTCAGGTGGCAGTGGCTATCTACGATATATCCATAGTGGCTCATCAGGATGCATCTTCCGGCATTTCAAGGCGTGGAAAAACGCCTTGTGGCTTTGGAACTGGCGCCCCAACCGTGATACGGCCTGTTTCGCCAAGTTGATCAAAACCGCGTTCTGTAACACTAAGTTGGTCAAGAATTTTAGCCGCTGAATCAGGCATGATTGGCTGAATGAGGATGGCGAGTTGTCGAATTGCATCCGCTAAAACATATAGGACAGTGTTCATCCTCTCAGTATCTGTCTTTTTCAGAACCCAAGGCTCTTGGCGGGAAATATAAACATCTGCCGCGGCGGCTTGTGTAAAAATAGCATCAAGGGCTGCATGGAAGGCTTGGCGGTCCATATGACCCCGAACAATTTCAAGTGTTGCCTCTATATTGTTCAGTAACTCTTTGTCTTCTTTGGTGAATTCTCCCGGTTTAGGAACCGCTGAATCACAGTTTTTGTGAATAAGAGACAGAGTACGCTGACTTAAATTCCCAAGTCCTTTAGCCAGATCAGCATTGCAGCGCAGTACGAAAGCGCGACGAGAGAAATCGCCGTCGTTACCAAACGGCACTTCGCGTAACAGGAAAAACCGCACAGCATCCAAGCCGTAACTGTCGATCAGCTCAAAGGGATCAATCACATTTCCAAGGGATTTTGATATTTTCTGGCCTTCGTTAGTCCACCAGCCGTGGGCAAACACTCTTTTGGGCAGTGGTAAATCAGCAGCCAATAAAAACGCGGGCCAATAAACAGCGTGGAATCTCAAAATATCTTTGCCGACAATATGAACATTAGCCGGCCAAAACTTCTTATAGTTTGGGGCATCTTCATTTGGGTAACCTGTGGCGGTTAGGTAGTTGGTTAGTGCGTCAATCCAGACATACATGATATGCCCGGGTACATTAGGAACCGGTATGCCCCATGAAAATGTCGTGCGGGATATGGATAGGTCCAGAAGCCCACCTTCTACAAAGCTTTTAACCTCATTTAATCGGGATTTAGGCATCACGAAATCAGGCTGTGTATTGTATAATTCCAGCAGCTTGTCCTGCATTGCTGACAGGCGGAAGAAATAACTAGGCTCTTCTACCCATTCCACCGGAGCACCCGTTGGGGCTAGTTTTTCGCCCCCCTCACCCTCTGATAGCTCAGATTCGGTATAAAATGCTTCATCTCGCACACTGTACCAGCCAGAATAGCTGTCCTCATAGATCATGCCTTTTTCGACAAGGCGCGTCCAAAGCGCTTGAACGGCAAGCTTATGGCGGTCTTCGGTGGTGCGAATAAACTGATCGTTGGAGAAATTCATGGCAACCGCTAGGTCTTTGAAGCGCGCGGAAACCTTATCACAGAACTCAAGTGGCGGAATTCCAGCCTTTTCAGCTGATTTCTCGACCTTTTGACCATGCTCGTCCGTCCCGGTCAGGAACATTACGTCATACCCGTCTAATCGTTTGAAACGCGCCAGCATATCACATGCAAGTGTTGTGTATGCATGACCGATATGAGGTACATCATTGACGTAATAAATCGGGGTCGTGACATAATAAGATGGCCGCTGGCTCATGGTTTTCTTTCAAATTTTTGAATTTCTACTGGCCACGCGCAACGGCGGCCAGAGATGTAAACAGACTGACAATCACTTGCTTGCGGTCTAAATTAACCGCATCAGCCCGCATCACCAAAACGCCCACCTTTTCCCACAGGTCCACAAAGCGATCAACCCCACAGAGCGCAGAAATTCGACTTATGTGCCTGCTTTCCCCATCCAAAATTTCAGGGGCCTCATTATTCGTGGCGCTTTGGCGGATCAAGCGTTCCAGCCAACCACGATAAATCTGTATAAACATCCGGTACTGGGCATCGGCCTTGACGCCGCCAAGCTTTACAGCCAATTGATGAACTGCTGGCACATTCAGCCTAGGCAAATCCTGTATCAGGTTGCTCATTTGGTGGTAGAGCGCGGCGCCGTCATGTGCAACCAATTCAAGGGCGCGGCCGGGCGCGCCTTCTGAAAGCCGGGACAAGGCAACCAGTTCTTCGGACCCTAAGGTAGGGTGTCGGCTTGCTAGAACTGCTTGCACACTTTCTTCAGGCAAGGTTTGTAATTTCAAAGCCCGACAGCGACTTTTAATTGTCGGTAATAAACGACCTGGTGCATGGGCCACCAGAAATAAAATTGATTTCTCTGGCGGTTCCTCAAGAATTTTCAACAAAGCGTTGGCGGCGTTTGTATTCATTTCATCGGCGGCATCCACAATGGCGACACGCCAGCCGCCCTCTGCACTTGTTTGAGAGAAGAAACTAATCACTTTGCGTATATCACCGATAACAATATCGTTTCGCAGCTTACCGGTTTTCTCATTCTGTGTGCGCTCGATAAGTCGAAGTCCGCCATGACCACCTGCTTCTATGCGCTGCACCTCTGGACTTTCGGGCTCGACATCTAAACTTGCGGGGGTTTCCTGCGGCAAGGCATCGCCGAAAAGCCCGGGGCCTGTCTCAAGTGGTTGCGTCAGTAGAAACTTGGCAAACTTCCATGCCAACGTTGCTTTCCCAACCCCTTTGGGGCCACTGATTAACCAAGCATGATGCAAGCGCTCTTGATTATAGGCATCAAGGAACGTGCGTTCGGCACTTTCATGCCCAAACACTTGGTGTGTGAAGCGCGGGCCGCTTGTATCTATTTCGCCGTCAGCCATTTGGTGCAAAATACCGTTTTTGAATTAAAGACCTGATGTCCTGCTGAAGGGCTTCTGGTGTTTTATCAGCATCAAGAATGACACAGCGGCTGGGTTCAGAGGATGCAATCTTTATGTATGCAGCACGAAGTGTTTCGTGAAAACTTAGATCAAGGCTTTCAAACCGATCTTCGCTATCGGCGCTATTGGCCTTTTCACCCTCACGGGCTTTTGCGCGTGCAAGGCCAACGCTTACGGGCAGATCCAGCAAAATTGTTAAATCGGGCTCAAAAGGGCCTAGAGCAAGGGTTTGCAGTGCCTTAACCCTGTCCGTTCCAAGGCCGCGTCCTGCGCCTTGATATGCAATGGAACTGTCGAAAAAACGGTCACACAGCACCCACTGGCCTTCACTAAGAGCAGGTTTAATACGCCGTTCCACATGCTCGGCGCGTGCAGCTGTCATCAAGAGGGCTTCTGTCATCGAAGCCCAGCGGTCCCCTGCCCCTTTAACCAATAGCTCTCGGATTTGTTCGGCGCCTGGAGAACCACCCGGCTCACGCGTGGCACAAACCTGAACGCCTTGTTGCTCAAGCCAATTGGCCAGACGTTTTATCTGAGTTGATTTCCCTGCGCCCTCGCCGCCCTCAAGCGAGATAAACCGCGCGGGTTCAAGCCCGTTCATTTTGGAGGGTTTTCAGCGCCAGATGAGCCAAAGAGCATATAATTAAGAGCAGCACCAATTTTGCCCAAGCCGCCTACACCTTCAACCGCATCACCCGCTAGTAGCGGCGTGCGGACACTTTCGCGTCCGGGCATATCAACGACCAACTCTCCGATCGGTTGACCCTTTTGCAGCGGCGCAGGAACAGGGTTCATATATTCGATGCTGACTTTCATCTGAGCTCGTTGCCGTCTGGACATTGTGATCGCCACATCCGATCCTAAAACCAGAGACACTGTTGGGGTATCCCCTAACCATACTTCGGCATAATCCACTGTTTCTCCTGCGCGAAATAGCGGGTAATGGTTGAAGTTTCTAAATCCATACTGCATGAGGCGCTGGCTTTCGCGCATACGCTCGCTCGTGGAAGACAATCCACTTACGATCAGAACAAGCCTGCGACCATCGCGCTCAGCAGAGGCTGCGAGACCGTAACCGCTTTCTTTGGTGTGACCAGTTTTAAGACCATCCGCGCCCGGAAACCGTCCTAGCAAAGGGTTGCGATTATAACGGTTTGAGCGAAAATCTTTATAAAGGAACTCGCGCTCGGAAAAGAGCGGGTATAAATCTGGAAAATCTGTTGTTAGCCTGTAAGAAAGCGTCGCTAGGTCGCGCGCTGTCATCACATGGCCTTCTGCTGGCCAGCCGTTTGCATTGACAAAATGGCTGCCTGTCAGCCCAAGCTCTGTGGCTTTGCCGTTAAGCCAATCCACAAACACTTCATGGGAGCCAGCCATATGTTCCGCCAAAACAACGCAAGCATCATTGCCTGACAAAACAATGATCCCTCGCAACAAATCCCCGACAGTGACAACATCACCAGCCCGCAGAAACATAGTAGAGCCGCGGTTGTTCCATTCGCGCCATGCTTCATCTGAGACAACAACTTCGTCGTCAAGGGACAATTCCCCCTGTTTTATGGCATCAAATGCGTAATAAATTGTCATGAGCTTGCTCATGGAGGCCGGCGGGAAAGGCGTATCGGCGTCTTTTTCAAACAAAATACTGCCGGTACTGGTATCAAGAAGAACCGCATGCTTGGCTGGCGTTGCCATGCGCTGCGCCTCGGCACTGCCTACAATCAGACCAAAGGCTAGTAGTATCATCCCAATATGTGCTGCTAAGCGTGTCACTCGATTTTTCCCTTGATAAAAATTCATCACTTTACGGCTTCTGTAAAAATTCGCGCCTCATAGAACCCATCTGAGACTATGCGGTCAAGCCTTGCTTCGGCCATTAACCGTTCGATAAAGGGGCCGATACGAACGCGCCAATAGGTTCGCCCGTCACTTTTCGCGCTTTCAAGGCGTGCCCTGTGGCCTGATCGCTTTAATTTTTTCACTTGGATTTCAGCGTTCTTACGTTGGCTATAAGCCCCTACCTGGATAAAGTGGCTCATGGCTTCGGCTTTATCAGCCTTTGTGGGGGGCTTTGTCTTGTGCGCGGTTATTACCGCATGTCGTCGGCGGCTTCCGCGCGGTAGATTGCCGTCTTCATCAACCGCTTGTACCCGCACCCGTGTTAAGCCCTTTTTATGGAACCCAAGCAATTGCGCCCCGCGCCGCGACACATCAAGCAAACGGTCATTCACAAATGGCCCTCGGTCGTTCACACGCAAGATGATTGAACGGCCATTCTCTAGATTGGTAACCTTCACAAAGGTTGGCAGAGGCAGAGTTTTGTGCGCCGCCGTAAGGGCGTTCATATTGAAATATTCACCGTTGGCAGTTTTTTTGCCGTGGAAATCCTTGCCGTACCATGAAGCCAGACCAACTTGGTCGTAGGTTTCATTC
>WFTS01000129.1 GCA_015485385.1 Kordiimonadales bacterium
CGTGATATTGCTGCTACGTCAAGCGTAAGCTTTTCGATCAATCATATTGCTGCCGTTATAATCCCGTGGGCTTTTGGGGTGTTGCTTTGGCAGCAATCGCCTGCGCTGGTATTTTATGCTGGGGCTGTGATGGCGGTTATTTCGCTATTACTATCTCTGAATGTGCCGCGTTCGCCCTCACCGGGTAACGAAGTGGTCTTAGGACGCGTTATTCAGGCTCAACCTGCCGAATAATGACAAAAAACATAGTATCGTTAAACTTTTTTAAGGCTTTTTCCTTAGGCTGCATATTGCCTTTCAGAGGCGTTGAAACAGCATAAGGACCGTTATTATGTCGCCTGAAGACATTGAAAAATTACAATTTTCTTTTGGCCAGATGGTGCCTAAGAAAGATTTGATCGCAGAAAAATTCTATCGCCGTTTGTTTGAAGTTGCCCCAGCCGTGCGCCCATTGTTTAAAGGCCCGATTGACCAGCAGGGCAACAAACTTGTGCTATCGTTGAAACAAATTATTTTGTCGTTGAAGCAACCTAATGATTTGATGAGTTTCCTGTCTAAACTTGCAAAGCGCCATGTGGATTACGGTGCGGAACCTGCGCATTATGCGGTTGTCGGTGAGGTGTTGCTCTGGACATTTCAAGACGTGATGGGCGATGATTTCACACCTGAACTGAAAGACCTTTGGGGCGCTGCTTACGGTGTTATCTCAGATGCGATGATCAAAGCTTCTGCGCAACACAGCCTTTAATTTTAAGGGAGGCTTTCCTAAAAGTCGTCGGTTAAATCTCCTTATTTAACGTGCATTTGTTGCTCTGAATTGCAGGTCTGCTATAACCTGAAATCAGGGGATCATAGTTATGAAACAGTCACGGCTTGAAGCGCAGCGATCTTTTGTTGAAATGCATGGATGGGCGAATGCTGATTTATTCCCGCTTGATGCGGATGCCTCTAACCGCAGCTATATTCGCTTAATCAAAGATAATAAACGCTGTCTGTTAATGGATGCCCCGCCCGCCACTGAAAAACTGCCTGAATATATCCGCATTAGTAATCACCTAAAGCAGTTGGGCCTTCGTGTCCCTAAGGTTTTTGCCTCTGATACCAAATCAGGCTTGGCATTGATCGAAGATTTTGGCGAGGACACGTTCACTCGGCTTCTCGGTAAGGGAGAGGATGAAACGGCACTATATCTGCGGGCAGGGGATGTGCTGGCACATTTGCACCATGCGGGAGCGAAAGCCACATATGTGAATGCACCCCCTTATGACATAGGCCTTATGCTTGAAGAAGTTGGCCGGTTTCTTTTGTGGTTTGTCCCTGCTGTGCGCGGAACAGATGCCACTGCATCTGAAACTAAGGCCTTCAGCCAAGCTTGGAGTAAGGCCTTAGACAAAGTCGCTAAGGACCGAACGGCCTTTGTTTTCCGGGACTTTCATGTGGATAATTTGATGGTGGTTCCGGGTGCTGACGCTATAGAGGCATGCGGGTTGCTTGATTTTCAAGATGGCCTTATCGGTCCGGCAGCTTATGATATGGTTTCCCTCCTTGAGGATGCCCGCCGCGATGTTGCCCTTAAAACCCGTACGGCTGTGCTGGAAAGCTATTTCAAATCCTGCCCAGATATAGACGAAGTATCATTTACCCGCGATATGGATGTGCTTGGAGCGCAGCGCCATACTAAAATTGCGGGGCTGTTCGTGAGACTAAGTGTGCAGGACGCAAAGCACGGATACTTACAGTATTTGGAGCGTGTCCTTGCTTTGCTGGGAAAATCACTGGCCAAACCGGGCTTGGAGGATGTGCAATCGGTAATGGAAGGCATAGTGCCGGGTGTCACTTCCCCTGATTTCAGGACAAGGTGCCTTCAGATGTTGGGCCAGCCTAATTGACGCATTACTTGAGAAACCGTTCTAGCGAAAGCTTGCTTCAAAGAGGGTATCATAGCGATTGATCATTTTTTCAAGTTGATAGTCGGTAGTGGCCTTTTTTTGGTTTGCCAAGCCAATCTCACGGGCAGTTTTTGGCGCTTGCAACAAAGCTGAGAGGTTCTTGGCCAGTGTTTTTGCGTCCTTCCCTGCGATATATTCAGTGTTTTCCTGTGCAACCATATGGGCTATGTCCCCCACATTCGTACTTACAATTGGCAGGCCCGTAGCCATCGCTTCAATCACAGAAAGTGGCATTTGCTCGGTATCGGAAGACAGGGCAAAAATATCAAAGGCAGCTAGAATATATTCCGGGTGTGGTAAACTGCCGGTGAAAAAAACAGCACCTTTGCGGCAGACACGTTCGGCCAACATCTTCAGGGCCGCCATGCCAATGCCTTCACCAACGATAACAAGCTGACACTCTGGACTGGAATCTTCAACTTCGCTGAAAGCCTCAATCAGGCGACCAACGTTTTTCTCAGGCCTCAATCCCGCCACTGTTCCGATGATGGGCTTTTTGCTATCAAGTCCAAGGCTTCGGACGAAATTCTGATTGGCTGGGCCTTTGAAGCGTTCCGTGTCAATTCCATTTGGAATAAATTTCAGCTTTTCGGCCTTGATACCCCAATTGTCCCGGACTTGTTTTTCAAGCGAGAGCGAGGGGACAACCACTGCGGCACAGCTTTTGTATGCAAAGGCTCGCATCAGTCGGCGCTTGTGAATTTCCTGCGAAAGTTCGTCAGCTGTAAACCCATCTTGGATGTGGATCATCGGGCATATGGGGAAATATTTGTTTGCCAAAATCCATTCCGTCGCCCCCCAATTATAGGTGACCAGAAGGTCGGGCTTTTGGTCTTTCAGATACTGTCTGCAGGCCTTGACCGCCGCCAGAGTGTTTCCTTTAGGGATAGTTTGTTTGCCGTCATTTGGGGCCTTAATGCCGGGCAATAGTTTCAACGCATCATAAATACCGTCCATCGCATAGACACTATGCCTATGCTTCGCTTGCGAGCCTTGGACATAGGCGATGAAACGTCGCTGTGCCCCGCCGAGTTCAAGTGAGGAAAAGACGTGAAGAATATGCTTCTGCGTGGAAGCCATAAAGCGGTGCCCTCTAAAGAAATGAATTTAATTGAAAAGACACTGTCCTATCGACCAGATACGATTGCAAGGGCTTACCGCCTAATGGCTCATGAATATGGGCAGATCGCTATGCTTGATCAAATGGCGCGTTACGCCGCCAAGGATCATCTCACGCCAGCGACTATGAGAATAGGCCCCGATTACCACCATGTCTGCCTTTTGGTTTTTGGCCTCTGTCAATATCTGCTCTCCAATCGAGGAGCTATCTGTGGCTATCCTGTTCTGGTTGGCTGATATGCTGTGATCTTCTAAATAATTGGCAAGATCTTGAAGGTCGGGTCGATCAGGGTCAGGGCTGCCGACTTGCAGCAAATTGACAGTTTTGGCATTTCTTAAAAAGGGCAAGGCTGTGCCCACTGCGCGCGCACTTTCGGCTCGGCCGTTCCATGCTACTAAAATACGGCGTCCTATCTCGATAACGCTGTCATCCGGCACCATCAAAACCGGACGGCCTGAGCGGTAAATTAAATCATGAAATATCGCTTCGCTATCATCGCTGCTACTGTTTGGCTGTATACAGATGGCGAGATCAGATGTGCGAGCACGCCGTCCAACAAGGGTGCTAATTTCGCCAGCGTTCGTTTGCCAGTGTGCATTTGCACCGGCTGGTTTTTCACCCAATTCAGCCATGGGTATGCCGGCCGTTTCCATGCAGGTCAAAAAGCGCTCATGGGCCTTTTTGGCCTGTATTTTCCCTTCATGCTCTGCAGCCTCGCAGAGGTCTTGCACCATATCCACTGAAAGCCCGTCGCCTATGTAAGGAACAGCCGTTCGCGGGTCAGGGCGGACAAAAAAGCCGCTTAGGGATGCTTTGAACTGAATGGCAAGCTGTGCGGCGACTTGAACAAGCGTCTCACTTTTGATCTGAGCCGTTAGCGGCAACAGGATGGATTTCATGGGTGTCCTCCTTTAGTGGTGCAGCAACAAATAATATTTTGCTCTAAAATATTCGCTGAGAGCATCAGCTTTAACTCTATGAAATATATTTGAGTATTTCTTTGACATAATCCGGTTTTAGGCCAATTTTGAGGCACGGTTCATCATATGTTCAGCGATTGTCTGTGAAAGTATAGTTCATGAAACGACCTTTGCGAAATATAATATTGTCTATGGTTGCAAGCTTATCTGTGGCTGCAAGTGTGCCGGTGGGCACACTGTCTGCGTCTGAAAGCGTAACGCCAGTGGTGCGTGTGGTTTTGGTCGATGATCATGATGATGCCCTGAAGGCGATTAAACGCGGTGAGATTATGTCGTATTCGCAGATTAAACGGTCAGTACAAAGCCGACTCGGGGGGCGCGTGGTGGATATCAAACTGCGGTTAACCAATCGTGGCTGGCAATATTTTTTGCGGCTTACCAGAAAAGATGGCCGTGTCGTGGCCGCCGTAGTTGACGGTGCAACGGGCCGTATTTTAAGCACGCGTTAGAACACAATTGGGGAGTTATAATGTGCGAGTTTTAGTGGTTGAAGATGATGAAAGCCTATCTGAGCAAATATGCCAAAGCCTCTTGGATGCAGATTATGTGGTTGATGTGGCACATGATGGTGAAGAGGGTCATTTTTTAGGTGATACAGAACCCTATGACGCTGTTATTTTGGATTTAGGGCTGCCGGTTATGGATGGTAGAAGCATCCTTAAAAAATGGCGGGCTGATGGGCGAACCATGCCTGTGATGGTCTTAACTGCGCGGGATAGTTGGACCGACAAAGTAGAAGGCTTGGATGCAGGCGCAGACGACTATTTAACCAAACCCTTCATTGTCGAGGAATTACTCGCACGGTTACGGGCGCTTATCCGGCGCTCCGCTGGTCAAAGCAGTTCGCAGCTTGAATGTGGGCCGGTTCTTCTTGATACCCGCAGTGGCCGGGTTACAGTTGGTGGGCGTGCTGTAAAGCTAACAGCGCAAGAGTTTAAGCTGCTTTCATATCTTATGCACCATAGCGGCAAAGTTGTCTCCCGGACCGAGCTTACCGAACATATTTATGATCAAGATTTTGACCGTGATTCTAATACCATTGAAGTGTTCGTGAACCGTATTCGGAAAAAACTGAATGTCTCGGTTATTCACACTGTTCGCGGGCTGGGGTATCAGCTTGAATGGACCGAGGATACTGCGTGACAGGCAAGTTAAGGCATTTCTTTAAAACCCTAACTGGGCGGCTTTTGAAATCGGCTATTATGTGGTCGGTTGCGGCGCTTGCTGTCGGCGGGCTTACGTTATCCTTTGTTTTTAGGGCTTATGTTTTAAGTGATGTTGATCAGCGACTTTCAATGTTGCTTGATAGCATGGTGGGGGTGAGCGAAATATCCCCTGAGGGAGTATTGCGTTTCAGCAGGCCGTTGTCTGATCAACGGTTTATGACACCAGAATCAGGCCAATATTGGCAAATCAGTGAAAAAGGGCAGGAACCATTTCGGTCCCGCTCGCTTTGGGATTTTGAGCTAAAGCCGGATATGAACCGTAATATATTTTCGCTGCGGTACGACGAAGTGGCAGGGCCTGACGGGCAAACCCTTAGGGTGGCAGAGCGCGACATTATCTTGCCAGATTCAGATCGGATTTTTCACTTTCAGGTTGCCACAGATATGGCCGTGGTGAAGGCAGCGATTGCCCGGTTCAACTGGCTATTGGTTTCGGCCCTTGCGTTGATTTTATTCACGGTCACCATGTCGCTTGTCTTGCAGGTCAGCTACGGCCTTCGACCCCTTCGTCACTTAGGCCGAAGTCTTGCACAAATACGCGCAGGAAAAGAAAGGCGTATCGAAGGAGACTGGCCACAAGACCTTCAACCCTTGGCACAAGAAATCAACGCTTTGATGGAACAGAACGAGCAATTGGTAGACCGCGCGCGCACGCATGTGGGTAATCTGGCGCATGCTCTTAAAACCCCCCTTAGTGTTATCCAAAATGAGGTTGAAAAAGCTGACGATGAACGGGCTGTCCGCATCAAAACGCAAAGCCGCCACATCCGGGAACATATTGACCACCATTTGAAACGTGCGCGTATTGCAGGCGGAGGCTCAGGCCCCGGTTTATTGATCAAAGACCGCTTAGAGAAGCTGATCAAGGCGGTTAGTGTTTCAACGCGGGAGAAGGCTATTCAGTATAATCTCAATTGCCCTGACACCTGCTGTTTTGACGGTGAAAAAGAAGATTTTGACGAGGTTCTTGGCAATTTGATAGATAACGCAGGAAAATGGGCTGCGCATAGGGTGAATATTAGCGCTAAAACACTGTCGGATGATGTGCGCCGTCCCTTCATTGAAATACGGGTTGAGGATGACGGCCCTGGTGTGCCTGACGATGAAATAGATACACTTTTTGAACGCGGAAGACGCCTTGATGAGCGCATTCCCGGTACAGGGCTTGGGCTGGCGATTGTTCGGGATATTGTAGAAATGTACGGCGGGGACGTAAGGCTAGAGGCCTCTCCTCTGGGTGGTTTAGCCGCCATTTTAAAGCTACCGACTAAATGATGAAAACACGGACTGTTCTGGGATTTTGACAAGAATTTATGCATATTTGTTTGTGCTAGGCAGACCAAAGCCGCGTCTTCAAAAACGATAGTTTGTTCCTAACTTGACAGCATCAAGGCAAGGGCGATACCAAGGATTAACCATAGATCGCGGCAAGCACCAAGCACCAAGCACCATGGATATTCCAAAGCCATCGATCTTTCGCGAATACAAGAGCTATATTATGATGAAAACTATAATGATTATTGCATTTCTCGCTGGGGGTCTTGGGGTTTCGGCCCCGTCTAACGGCGATGATGGAGCGAAAAGCGTTAATGGGCTTCAGGCCTTCAAGGCTTGTGTGGCAATCTCAAATAACAGCAAGCGGCTAGCATGCTTTGATAAAGCTTCAGCAGTGTTTGATTTTGACAAAACGACAGCTGTTTTGGAAGAAGCCGTCACGCTTAAAAAAGAAGCAACCAAGGCCAAAGCCAAGGTGAAACAGCTGGCAAAGGCTGCCGAAGATCAGAAAAAGGCGCTCAAAGCAAAGCGCACTGAAGACTTTGGCAAAAAAGATGCTGAAGTGAAAACAGTTGATGTGATTGAGACAGAAATCCTGCGTGTTCGGAAACCCAAAGTTGGGGGCTTGATCTTCATGTTCACTAACAATCAGGTTTGGCGTCAGGCAGACGGCGAAATACCCGGCCGGATCAAACCGGGCATGAAAGTTCGGATCAAAAAAAGCCGCATCGGGGGCTATTTGATGACAATTAAAATCAGCCGCCGCACCCTTAGAGTGAAGCGCGTTATTTAATTTCTATAAGGCTTTCAACCAAAAGTCCCTATTTGTGATCCCCCCATTTGTGATCCCCGCCATTTGTGATCACCCTCATTTATGATCAGAGCTGGCGCGACTGTGCGCCGCCAGCTTTCTGGTGAAGCCTACGCGGTGTTTGAGCGCCGCGTCAGTAAAGCTTAGTTGGAAAGATTATAAATCGTACCGGCAGAAATTTTCAAATTTCTCATGCAGGTCAATCGTTTAGTCTGGTTTATGCTCAGTTTGCATATGGGTATGACGCCTTAGTTTATAGCCGCCATAGGCGAACGATAACCAGCCAATCATCAAGGAAAGACCACCAAGTGGTGTAAGCCAATGAAAGCCACCAAGGCTGCCGGGCCCTAGTATTGCGCGGTAATATAGGCTGCCTGAAAAGGCTAATATTCCCACAAGAAAAAACACGGCTGACCGAGCACCCCACCGGTGAGAACCCCAGTGGTTCAGTGCAGCACAGCCAATCAGCGCGAGCGTATGAATAAAATGAAATTCACTGGCCTGAGCAAATAATTCCGCCCCTGAAGTGTCCAATTTGAAAGCATGTGTACCCAGTGCAGCTAGGCCCGTTGCGACAAAACCATTCAGCCCGGCTGCTGCAATATATATGCGCGTATGCATCATGTCTTTTGCCTATCTTAAAGCATGCTCTATTTATTGTGCGGACTTTATCATATCCGCACATTTTTCAGCAATCATGATCGTGGGCGCATTGGTATTGCCGCCAATGAGGCGCGGCATAATCGATGCATCTGCAACACGCAGGCCTTCGATACCAATCACTTTCAGGCTAGGGTCCACAACGCTGTTTTTATTGTCAACTGGCCCCATCGAGCATGTCGCAACCGGGTGATAAATGGTTTCGGCATTGTCACGAATAACGGCGTCTGTTGCTGCATCATCATCAATATCAATTTTATCCCACGGTGCTTTCTCGTGCGAGATAAAATCAGCAAGGCCAGCTTGTTGGTATAGGCGCCTGACAAGTTTGGTTCCTTCTCTGAGGACACGCAAATCTTCTTCTTGATCCAGATAATTCGGATCAATGCGCGCATGAACTGATGGGTCTGAGGATGCGAGGCTAATGGTGCCTCGGCTGTGCGGTCTGAGCTGGCAAATATGGATGCCCATACCGTGTTCGTGTGGGTCTGCAAACGCATGGGGCTCATCGGCCATCGCCTGAATGATATGAAGCTGAATGTCTGGTCGCTCAAGCGCTTTATCGGTTTTCAGGAAGGCACCCACCGGGGTGACGCAATCAGACATAACACCGGGGCGTTTGAGAAACCATTTGGCCAACTCGGTCATGCCTTTAAGCGGTGCTTGATATTGCATCATTGAGATTGGGTCTTTCAGATGCGCACTCACCAACATATCCAGATGATCTTGCATATTTTTACCAACGCCCATCAATTCTGCAAGCACAGGCAGACCAACAGCCTGAATGTCAGCCGGATCTCCTATGCCGGAAAGTTGCAGCAATTGCGGGCTGTTGATCGCTCCGCCACACAGGATAACTTCACGTCCGGCACTCCAGATTTCTGTTTTACCGCCACGCACCAATTCAACCCCTGTCGCGCGTTTGCCCTCTAGTATCACACGGCTTGCCTGAGCATCTGTGAGAATGGTTAAGTTCTTGCGACCCTTTGCAGCCTTGAGGTAAGTGCGCGCGGTGCTTTGGCGGCGCCCTCGTTTGATCGACTGGTCATACCAACCCGCGCCTTCTTGGTTCGCCCCGTTGAAATCATCAGTATAAGGCAGGCCCATCTCACTAACGGCCTTCAAGAAACCGTGATTTAGGCTTTGGTCAGAAGTATGCTGTTCCACCAGCAAGGGACCGTCTGTTGAATGATATTTATCCGCTGGGCGATTGCTGCCTTCTGATTTCTTGAAATAGGGCAGCACATCATCAAAGCTCCAGCCTTTGCAGCCGAGTTGCGCCCATTCATCATAGTCCCGCATGTGGCCGCGTACATACAGCATGGCATTGATCGAAGAAGATCCTCCCAGCACTTTGCCGCGCGGCCAAAATAATTTGCGGTCATTCAGTGCTTTTTGCGGCTCGGTCCAATAGTTCCAGTTCATCGGGCCGGGTTTGATCAGTTCGGTGATCATGGCAGGCATGGTGATTTTTAAGCTATTGTCTTTGCCGCCTGCCTCCAGCAATAAAACTGAGATATTGCTGTTCTCGCTAAGACGACTGGCGATGGCACAGCCTGCAGAGCCCGCGCCCACAATGATATAATCAAATGTTTTTTTGCTCATGTATCTATTGCTTTCATTGTTACAGGTAAGCCGTCTTTGGGTCTGATAAGCGGCATGATCTGGAATTCTGTTGTGTATCCATCTTCAAGTTCGATGCTATAATGTGGCAGAAGATGCGCCATAATTACCTTGGCTTGCATATAGGCGAAATGTAGCCCCACGCACATATGTGCGCCGCCCCCAAAGGGGATCCAAGCAAAGCGGTGACGGGTTTTTGCACCGCCTTCGGGTGAAAAGCGCATGGGATCAAATTTGCTTGGATTCTCCCATATGTCACCAGAGCGGTGGGTCGCGACCGTACTGATCCCCACAATGGCATCTTTGGGGATGCGGTGGCCTCCAAAGGCGATCTCACGCACTGTCTTGCGGGGCACAGCGGGCACAGGCGGGTTCATGCGCAGAGATTCTTTAAATGCATATTCTGTTAGTGTTAATTTGTTTAAAAGCTCGTAGGGCAAGCGGCCATCATTAAGGCCAAGGCCATTGATTTCACCGCGTAGCTTTTGCTGCCAAATTGGATTGCGGCCCAGTTCATAGACCAGCGTCGTTACCGAGCTGGTGATGGTATCATGGGCGGCCATCCATAAAAAAATCATATGATCAATGATTTCCTGATCCGTGAATTTTTTGCCGTTTTCGTCTTGCGCCTGACATAACTGAGTGAAAAGGTCTGTGCCGCTGCTTTGGCGTCGTTCTGGAATTAATTTTTTAAGAAAGGCGATCATAAATTTTCTGGCCTGAACGCCTTTGTGCATCATGGTTCCCGGGATTGGCACACGAACAATTCCCATGGCTGCGGAGACCATATCTGTCAGGGCTTTATTGACACCCTTATTTTCGGTGCCCGGCTCAAGCCCAAGAAAAACGCTGGAGGCCATATCAAGCGATAGTTTTTTAATCGCAGGATAAAATTTAAAACTGCCTTGTTTTCCCCACTGGGCAATTCTGTCTGGCATGGCGTCATTCAACCGTTCCAGATAGCCTTTCATCGGTCCAGTTTTAAATGCGGCTGCCATGATATGGCGGTGGGCTTTATGTTCATCGAAATCCATCAACATGAGCCCACGAGGAAACAGGCGTTCGATGTAAGGTGCCCAGCCTTTTTCACTTGAAAAATTCTGCTCTTTATCCAAAAGCAGAAGTTCGTTTGCTTCGGGTCCAGAGAGGCTTATCTGATTTTGGAAAAAAGCGTTTGAACGGTATATCGGGCCGTATTTGGCTTTCATTCTTTGGTGGAAGCCTTCGGGGTCTTTTAACATGGTGAGGGTATGGCCAAGGATCGGCCACCCGCTTTCGCCGGGTATATCCTTGATATGTGCAGGTCGGTTCGGCACTGCCACCTTTGATGTTGCGGTCATTTTACCCTCGAAAACAGTTTAAGACGATCCGTTAAGCTGATTATTCTATACAGGAAATTGACTATAGGTCGGGTGCGGGGACTGTCAAATATCTTAGTGACTTAATTGTCAATAGAGCCGTAGCCACCTCCGCCCGGGGTTTCAACTGTAATGCAGTCGCCAGCGTGTAAGGTTGCGCTGTCTGAGGCTTTGAGGGGCGTCCTCATGCCGCTTTGGCTACAGGTATAGGTTTTGCCCGGTTTTCCAGCGCCGCCGCCTGCCAAACCCGGTGGTCCAGTTAACCTGTGGTTAGACAAGATGGCCACTTGCATGGTTTGTAAAAACCGTATGGTGCGCTGGGCGCCGTTGCCGCCTTTATATTTGCCAGACCCTCCACTTTGGGGCCGAACAGAGAAGGCCTCAAGCACAACAGGGTAGCGGTTCTCCAGCACTTCAGGGTCGGTAAGACGGCTGTTTGTCATATGGGACTGGATTGCGTCAGTACCGTCAAATCCCGGTCCAGCGCCTGTACCGCCGGCGATGGTTTCATAATATTGATACTGGTCGTTGCCGAACGTGAGATTATTCATGGTGCCTTGTGCTGCGGCCAAAGCACCCGTTGCCAGAAATAAGGCATTTGTGATCACTTGGCTGGTTTCGACATTGCCCGCGACCACAGCCGCTGGGGCTGTGGGATTGAGCATAGACCCTTGCGGTACAATCAAGCGAACAGGCTTTAAACAGCCCGCATTTAAGGGGATATCACACTGGGTTAGGGTGCGGAAGACATACAGAACCGCAGCTTTGGTAACTGCGAGCGGGGCATTGAAATTGTTCGGAAGTTCAGGGCTGGTGCCAGTGAAATCAACAGTTGCGGTACGGTTCGCCTTGTCTGTGGTGATGCGTACCTTGATTGTGCCGCCGCAGTCCATCGGATAGGTAAAAGCCCCAGAGGTTAACGTGTCAATAACTCGGCGTACGGCCTCTTCAGCGTTATCTTGCACATGCCCCATATAGCGAAATACAGTTTCACTACCGTAATGATCGATTAAGTTTAGCACTTGCTCGCTGCCGCGTTTGTTGGCGGCCACTTGGGCTTTCAGATCGGCGATATTTTGGTCTGGATTGCGCGCCGGATAAGGGCTTTGATTAAGCCTTTCGCGCACTTTGTCTTCCATAAATTCGCCGTTACTAACCAGCTTGAAATTGGTGAAGCGAATACCTTCTTCACCGATTGTGCGAGAGTGCGGCGGCATAGAGCCGGGGCTGATACCGCCAATATCAGCATGATGTCCGCGTGAGGCAACAAAGAAAGCGGGCCGTGTTTCTGTGCCTAGAAAAACCGGTGATATAACGGTGATGTCGGGTAGGTGGGTCCCGCCGGCATAGGGGTCGTTGATCATATAGACGTCACCGGGGCGCATTTCATTGTCGCGCGCGCGGCATATTGCGGTAACGCTGTCGCCCATGCTGCCTAAATGTACGGGCATATGCGGGGCATTTGCTATCAAGTTACCCGTCTGATCAAAGACCGCACAAGAGAAGTCTAACCGTTCTTTGACATTGACTGAATGGGCCGTTTTGGCCAATACAGCCCCCATTTCTTCGGCAACCGACATAAAGAGATTGTTAAAAACCTCTAGCATGATTGGATCAGGTTTATCGCTTTGGATTTGCTCCTGCGGTTTTTGCTGCGTGTGGCTTAAATGGAGCGTATCATTAGCGTTTAAGACAGCTTGCCACCCCGGTTCCACCATCGTGGTGCCGCCGTTTTCCATTATAATTGCAGGGCCATGAATTTTGTGGCCGGTCTGCAGTGTTTTGCGCTGGTAGAGCGCCGTTTGGCTCGGCTTTCCCTCTAGGTGCAAGATACGGCTTTCATCCGGTGTGGAGGCTGCGCCTGTAGCGTGCAGGTCAAGTGTGCTTTGGTTTTCTTGGTGAGAGGCTTCCACCTCAAGGGACTGTATTATGATCGACGTACCGGGCTGTAAAAAACCAAACTGCGCCTTATGCGCCGCATTAAAGGCTGTGATCATCGCATCTTCAGGGCCGTAGGGGATAGGGATTGCGGTATCGCTCCCCTGATATTTGGCTTGGGCGGTGATCCGGGTGAGCTGGCTGGATTTTGGTACGCCTTGGGCTGTGAGCCGGTCTTGCGCCTGCTTTTTTAGAGTGTCTGCAAGCGTGTTGAGGGCAAGCGTATCATCAATAGCACAGTCTGCTGCTTTGTCTGCTACGGTGCTTAGTCTAGCAAGCCCCATCCCAAGAGCCGACAGCACACCCGAGAAGGGCGGGATGATAATACTGTGGATACCCAGTGCTTCAGCGACCAAACAAGCGTGCTGCCCACCCGCGCCGCCAAAAGATAAAAGACTATGGTTTTTAATATCGTGGCCTCGTTCGATGGATACACGTTTGATCGCACGCGCCATATGCCCGGTGGCCACTTTTAGAAAGCCCTCAGCAATGGTTTCAAGGGCTGGCCGAAATTTCGTTTCGGTTTCGATACGGTCAGCGATTTCTAAAAATCCGTGCTTGCAGGCAGCATAGTCTAAGGGCGCAGTGCCCTTTGGCCCAAAGACTTTGGGAAACAAATCAGGTTGCAATTTTCCTAAAAGCAGATTGCAGTCAGTGATCGTAATAGGCCCTCCGCGACCATAGGCTGCTGGGCCGGGGTCAGCACCGGCTGAGGCTGGGCCAACAAGAAACCGACCTTGCTCAAAGCGGCAGATAGAGCCGCCTCCCGCCGCGACAGTATGAATATCCATCATTGGGGTGGTGATGCGAACGCCGGCGACGCATGTGTCTGAAACGCGTTCATACTGGCCGTTATAGTGGCTAACATCAGTGGAAGTTCCGCCCATGTCAAAGCCGATAATTTGGCTGACGCCTGCACGTTTTGCGGTCTCTACCGCGCCGACAATCCCTCCCGCTGGTCCGGACAAGACCGCGTCTTTGCCTTCGAAGGCACAGGCCTCTGCAAGACCGCCGTTCGATTGCATGAAATATAAGGGTGTAGCCCCAATCTCCGCTCGAATTTGACTGACATAAAGCCTTAGAATCGGTGATAAATAAGCGTCAGCTACAGTGGTGTGCAATCTTGGGACAAGTTTCATCAGCGGTGAAGCCTTATAGCTGGTAGAAACTTGAGTAAAACCAATGGCTTGGGCGATTTGTGTCACACGGTCTTCGTGTGCGGGGTATTTGTAACCATGCATAAAGGCGATTGCGCAGCTTTTTAGGCCCTTGGTAAAGGCCGTTTGAAGAGCCGCTTTTATGGCCTTTTCGTCAAGGGCCAAATCGACTGTTCCGTCAGCAAGCACGCGCTCTTGCGCCTCTAGTACATGGCTGTAAATCGGCTGTGGCCTGCTTGGCGAAAGGGCGAATAAATCGTCCCGATTTTGCTGCCCAATTAACAGCGCATCTTTGAACCCTTGTGTCACAACCAAAAGGGTTGGTTCTCCGGTGCGTGTGAGAAGAGCATTGGTGGCAACTGTGGTGCCCATTTTTATCGCTTCAACCCGATTTGACGGGAAGGGGGCATCCTTAGAAAGCCCTAAAATTTCGCGCATGGCGAAAACGGCAGCATCTTGATAGCGCTCGGGATGTTCTGAAAGATATTTATGACTTGAGAGCCGACCGTCTGGTGCGCGCGCAACAATATCGGTAAATGTTCCCCCGCGATCAATCCAAAACTGCCATTTATTGGTCATTCAAATTTGCCTTCAAACTTCAAAAACTAGCGGGTTGCCAATTAGTATAGATACGCTTTCCGAGCGAATTGTTTCAATAGCTATAACGCCGATAGATATAACAAAGGGGCATATGATCCGTTCATGTGCCTAGCCGTCTAAATAGTTTTCCGGTGATCAACTTTGAGTTATTTCCAATGTCAATGATTGTATTCCCTGTTGCCATGTGAACATAGTCTGCTTTCTTTCATTAAGGTGTTTGTAAGGCTAACACGATTTGAGGCAGGGGGCTGGGATGCTCATTGATTTTTTTGATCATCTTTTTCGCTTTGGGGCGATCATCAATATGGCTTGGGTGGTGATACTGCTCAGCCTTTATCCCGTTAAAGGCATTCACCGTCCGATATCAATTGTCCTGTCAATCTGTACTTCAAGCTATCTGATTGTGATTGCCTATGATGAAGATGCCTTATTTGGCCCTATCTTAGGGGGCGTGTTGGAATTTTATGCCAGATTGACGCTGGTATTGATTTGGCTGTTTTGTCTATCGCTATTTAAAGATAATTTCAAAATGAGGCCGATGTATTATTTTGTGCTTGGCCTTTATGTTATACGGACACTTTGGTTTCAAATGGCGGGGATGACCGACGATAATTTTCAATATGCATCCATGGTTTTACGAACCATTATTTACCTCTATCTTCTTTATATTATCCTGTCGGATTATTCAGGCGACCTTCTTGAAAAACGCCGCATTTTGCGTCTGTGGATCATCGCGATTTTGGTCATTGTCCCCTTCATAATAACTCTTGAGAGAGCCTATTTCGGCGGTGCAATATATTCAGACCGAATATCATTGATGGAATCTTTGCCTGCGTTCTTCACAGTCAGCGTCCTTTTATTTGAGCTTATGAAGATCATTGCAGGGGAATTTTTCTCATCTTCTGATACGAGCAAGCAAGGTCAAACCCCTGATGCGGCCACACTTGAAAACAAGCCAATAGGCGAGGATGCCTACAGTCTAGCGCTTTTGGAAGAAAAAATGCGGAATGGCCTGTACTGTGAGCCGAACTTGACAGTGGCGAAACTGGCTGAAGTTATCAACATCCCTGAACACCGATTGCGCAGACTTATCAATCACTATCTGGGGCATCAGAATATATCTCAGTATCTGAACAGTTACCGAATAGAAGAGGCGAAAAAACGCCTTGCGGATACAGATCAACGCCATGTCTCTATCTTGGAAATTGCCATGGACATTGGCTATGTTTCCCTTAGGCCGTTTAATCGTGCGTTCAAAAGCCGTACTGACCAGACGCCGAGCAGCTACCGTAAAAACTGTATGTCACAAGCAGTTAATTCCCCGAGCAATTCGCCAAGCGTCGAATCTTAAAAAAGTACGTCGTTTTATTGAAAGGCTCGTCCATTTTGAAATGGACGAGCCTTTGTCATTCTTGTCCCTTAAGTAGCTTTTCAAAGGCGGTGTGTTTCCTTCCTCTCTTTCTGGCGCTCTTTCTGGCATTTTGGGAAACATACCGCCCTCGGGAGCTATTATGGCCTTACATCAAATGGCCATTGTTTAAACTTTTATTTCTCGGCTTTGGTGCGGTTAAAACCAACAGCCCGGAATAGTAAAACCGCATCGGGGGATACGTTCGTGCAGGATCCAATGGAAAATAGTAATTTAGTGGGATGGGATGTTTCTGATCTCCTAAGTTTTTCGGAAGATTATTTTAGGTTCATTACCAAGTTCCCACGCTTGGTTGTTACGCTTGGAATATTATTTATCGTCGGCACGGGGTTGTTCATACCGACACTTGTCAAAGATACGACAATTGACGCTTTCATCGACCCTGATAATGCCGCGATACAATATCGTGACCGCGTAAAGGACCTGTTTGGACTTAAAGATCCGATCATTATTGCGCTGACGGGCGACGGTGAGAATGCGATTTACAAACCAGCGCCGTTAAAGCTGGTGCAAGAATTAACCAACACGATCGAAGAAATGGATAATATTGACCCTGACAGGGTTATGAGCCTTGCTACAGAAACCTCAATCAGAGGGACTGAAACGGACCTTTATGTTGACCCCCTGATCCCAGAGGGGCCCATTACCACCTCTACCGCCGACACGATACGCCAGCGGGTAAACGCTATGCCTTTGTATATCGGCAGTTTGGTAACGGCTGACGGATCAGCCACATTGATTGTTGCTGAGGTGCTAGAACAAAGGATAGCCGGCAAAACGTATGAGGCCATATTGGACTATGCGGATAGCGTGAAGCTTGATGGCTATAGCCTTCATGTAGCGGGTGGCGGAGCCGTGGACGGCTATCTGGCCGCTTACAT
This sequence comes from Kordiimonadales bacterium, assembly GCA_015485385.1. GTDB lineage: Bacteria > Pseudomonadota > Alphaproteobacteria > Sphingomonadales > Kordiimonadaceae > Kordiimonas. Next base: position 17,008 of record WFTS01000129.1, read on the forward strand.
TGATAAAGATTCGCGGCAGATGATGCCCATAACTTTCATTGTCATACTTTCGGTGATGTTCATTGCTTTTAGAACCCCGCGCAGTATTGGCTTGCCCCTACTGATTGTTGCAGGCACGGCAAGTGTGACACTAGGATCAATGGCAGCCTTTGGTATCCCTTATTATGCCATCACGTCGGCATTGCCGGTTGTCCTTGTTGGAATATCGGTGGCAGACAGTATTCATATGCTCACTTATTATTATAATGAGCAGAAAAAGAACCCAAAAAGTTCCTCTCGTCAGATTGTTATCAAGGCTTGCGCTCGTGTTTGGCGGCCGCTGGTTTTAACATCAATTACAACGGCCATTGGGTTTGCCGGGATTGCTGTTACATCGGTGATGCCGCCAATGATGTGGTTTTCAGTGTTTGCTATTGTTGGTGTTCTAACCGCTTTGATTTTGACAATGACGGTTCTTCCTGCGGCCCTGAGCCTTTGTAAACCTTTGCCGTGTAAAGCTTTGTCCGATGAAAGACGCGGCGGCTTTGTCGAGCAAAATTTGGGACGGTTGACCTATTTTGCAATGCACTATCCGTTCATTGTGAACGGTATAGCCGTTGTGATTGTTATTATGGGCATTATCAGTGTTAATGATCTGCTGGTTGAGCGCGAGTCCGTTCATAACTTCCGTGAGGAGGAACCAATTCGCGTTGCTGATGCCCTTATTAACGAGCGCTTCAATGGCACAACGTATCTGGATGTTGTGATCGAAACGCCGGATGAAGGTGGGCTTTATGAGCCGAAAACTCTCCGGAAGATAGAAGCTTTGCAGACCTACCTTGAAAGTCTGCCAGACATTCAAGGGTCCATTTCAATTGTTGACTATTTGAAGCAATTGAACAAATCCCTGCACGCCGATGATCAGGCTTTTTACCGTGTGCCTGATAACCGTGATCTGGTTGAACAGTTGTTTTTGGTGCATTCAGCGACAGGGGACCCGACTGATTTCGAAGAAGAGGTAGATACCACTTTTCAAACGGGGCTTGTTCGAGCAAGCCTGAATACCAGCTTGTTTTCCAAGGTCAGCAAAACGGTGCAGCAAGCCCAAAGCTATATCAAGCGGGAATTTTCTGGCGAGGATGTGAAGGCAACATTAAGTGGCCGTGCAGCGCTTGATTACAATTGGTTGTCGTCTTTGAAGGAAACCCACTTTGCTTCGCTTGGTGTGTCTATCTTTCTGATATGGATAGCGACATCCTTGTTATTTCGGTCGTGGATTGCTGGAACAATCACACTTATTCCAGTAACCGTTGCCATCCTGATGATTTACGCCGTTATGGGTGTAATGGGTATATGGCTGGAACCTGCCACCTCGATGTTCGCCCCGATCGCCATAGGCGTTGGCGTGGATTTCTCCATTCATATGGTTGAGCGAATAAGATATTATACGCAGAAAGAAGGAAAAAGTTTTCCTGAAGCAATGGCGACTATTTCTTCCACGTCTGGTCGCGCTTTATTTTATAATTTTACCGCGATCTTCTTTGGCTTTGGCGTCCTAATATTCAGCGAATTACCGACACTTAACCGCTTTGGGGGGCTGACCACAGTTGCTTTGTTTACAAGTTATGTGATGGCCTTGATGGTTTTGCCCGCGCTGATTTCGGCCCTGAATACCGACAGAGTATTTAAGCCCTTTAAATTGCGTGCAGCGGCAACCACCGCTGCCGTACTTGTGGCTGCCGCGTCCATCTTTTTAGTATCCAATGCCGGGTGGGCTCAGGAAGATGCTCAAGGCCGCGCCCTTGGTGAACGTATAGCCGCCCGCGCTGAAGCTGCGAATATTGATCAAACTATTTTCATGACATTGACCGACCGTCGAGGAAAGGCAAAGCAGCGCACAGCTCGAATGATTAGAAAAGTTGCGGATGATCAGCGCCGCACCATCATTTCCTTTTCTAAACCGGCAAGCATTAAAAAAACTGCGTTTATGACCTATGATTTTAATGCGCCTGAAAAAAGCGATAATCAGTGGCTTTATTTGCCTGCTCTTAGGCGGTCCCGCAGAATTTCAGCGTCCGATCGCGGCGACTATTTTCTCGGCACGGATTTTACCTATGAAGACATCAAAGACAGTACAAAGTTTTCAACAAGTGACTATCAGTTTTCTAAAAAGGGGACTGAAGAGATCGACGGCAAAAGCTATGCTATCCTAATTTTAACCCCTGTTTCGAAAGTTATTGCGAAAGAATTAGGATACTCCAAGGTTCGTGTAGTTGTCGACGAGAGCAACGCAATGCCTTTATCCGCTGACTATTGGGATATTGCAGGGAACAAGCTAAAAACAATCAAGCTTGACGACAGGATAAAACTGGATGGTTTCTGGACAGCCAAAACTATTACTGCCAAAAACCATAAAACTGGTCATTCGACCGTGTTTAAAATCTCTGATATCAATTTTCAGGCCAAGCTGAAGCTTGCGACTTTTACCGAGCGCAAGTTGCGAACCGGGCTTTAGAATATGCGGCAGATATATGGGGTGCTAGGGGCTATCTTTTTAGCGTCTGCACCGGTTTATTCACAAAATCTGGATATCAGCACCACACTAGAAACGCGCTATGCGTACGGCACTCAAAACGGGAAAAGCCAAAGCTCTGAATTAGAGATACGGCCCGTGTGGGAGTGGACGCTTTCCGACTATTGGTCGTTCCAAGGGGGGGCGCGCTTTAGGACCGATGCCTTTGACCGGCTGGAACTTGGGCGGCCTGACCAGAATTTTATAGATCCGCTATCACGGCGTATTCTGATCGGCAAAACGACAGAATTGGAATTGCGAGAGGCCTTTCTTCAGTATGCTGGTGACTATACTACGGTGCGCTTAGGTAAGCAGCAAATCGTCTGGGGGCGTGCCGACGGGATCAAAGTGCTTGATGTCGTTAATCCACAGTCTTTCCGTGAATTTATATTGGATGATTTTGACCAGTCCCGCACGCCGTTATGGAGTTTGATGATCGAGCGAACTGTCGGCGGTCTTGATGTGCAGGGGTTCTGGCTTTTTGATCAAACGTTTAACGACGCACCGCCGCGCGGATCAGTTTTCGCAATAACGGCCCCTGATTTTGTACCAACATTTATCGCTCCGCCCACCCGGCCTGTTGTGCTCAATGATATTGACCGGCCAAATAACCGGTTTGGAGACAGTGAATTTGGTGTGCAGGTGTCAGGCCTTGCCGGGAACTGGAATTTTAGCTTGAATTTTCTTCATACATTTGAAGACACACCTTATTTCGACTTTGAAGGCCTTGACGACCGCACCATCATTACACCAAGGCTTAACCGGGTGAATATTTTGGGTGGTTCCTTTGCGAATTCATGGGGTAATTATACGTTGCGCGGGGAAGCGACATATACCTTCAATGAAGATATTTCTGTGGGCTTTCAAGAAGGCGCACCTGATACGCAGGCGGAATCAGATGTTTTTAAATATGTTATTGGTTTGGATTATGTCGGTATCCAAGACACCTTTGTCAGCGCTCAGTTTTTCCAACTGATAAA